>JAATFE010000106.1 GCA_015655365.1 Terriglobales bacterium | reverse complement strand
CGGAACCACTCGCGCAGCCCGGCTTCCTCAATCTTGATCCAGCCGATCGTCTCCAGGTTGCCCGTCGCCACGCCCAGCAGGGCGCCCTTGCGCGCCAGGTGCTGCAGCGTGTCTTCCACCCCCGGCATCAACACCAGGTCCATCTCGTGGCGTCTCTGCGCCACCGTCTGGCACATGGACTCGAGCACGGCTTCCAGTTGCGATTCCAGAACATCGGCGGGAATGCCGACCTGGACGAATGCCTCGTGCAGAATCGCGGTGTCCGTGCTGCCGTGCAGCACCTGGCCCGACAGCGCAACCTCGAATCCCGTCACCCGCCGAACGCTCGAGGCGAAGGATTCAAAATGCACGCGGTCGCGGCTGCGCAAAAGCGTGCCGTCGATGTCGAAGAGATAGGCGTCCTGCCCATCCCAGGCAAAGCCCGGTTCAATTTGAACGCGGGCCGCATTGGTCTGTGGAGTGGTCGGCATGATTTTTTGGGGCGATTCGTCAGCCGTGGCGCAAGCTCTGGCGAATCACGCTATAGACAGGACGTTCGCTGCGCGGCGGACGCTTGAGCCCGGCGCGCACTTCTGCCAGTTCCAGTCCCAGCTCGGCCATGGTGCGGCTCAGCGTGTTGCGGTGCATCCCCAACTCCTCAGCCGCCTTACACTGGTTCCCCCGGTGTGCTACCAACACTTCGCGCAGATACTGCTTCTTGAACTCCCGAACGGCGTCCTCGTAGGGAATGCCACTGGAGTGCATTTGTGTCACCAGGCTGTCCAGTTCTCGTCTCACTTCCACCTCTTGTACTTCTAGTTTGCCCTATTTTCCACCGCTGTGCCGTGCCCAGTGTCACGACCTGCCGCTCTCCGGGTGCAACCACCAGGGCGACTCCCGCTCCAGTTCGTTGAGACTGACCCGAACCCGCAAAGCCAGTTCCGCCGGGCTCATGTGCGTGCTCAGGTGGCAGGCTCCGAAAAACCGTTTGGGCAGCCTGCCTTGCGTCAGCCAATGCGCATGGGGAAAGAAGGCAACGGTCACCAGGATAAGCAGCGTCACCACCAGCGCTCCTTGAAGAAAGCCAAACGCCGCGCCCGCCAGTTTATCCAGGAAACCCAAACCCATCATGTGCAGGGCGCTGGCCAGTGTCTTGCCGATGTAATCGAAAAGGCACATCACCACGATCGCAACGATCAGAAACCCGATGGTGTCCGCAATCGCTTCAATGCGCACCAGGGGAACAATCAGCGACGCCAGCCACGCGTAATTCCACGCCGCCAGCACCAGTCCCAGAAAAAGCCCGCCCAGCGAGCAGAAAGAGCGGAAGAAGCCCTTCGACAGTCCACCCAGGACCGCGAGTCCAATGAGAATAACGATGGCCCAATCGACGAACGCCATGGTGCTCTCCGCTCCGCATCACAAACTGAGATCTCTTCCGGTCAAGCGGCGAAAGGCTTCAAGATACTTGGCCTGTGTGCGCTCCACCACCTCGTCCGGCAATCCGGGCGCGGGCGCCCGCTTGCTCCAATGGATCGATTCAAGATAGTCCCGTACGAACTGTTTGTCGAATGAGGGCTGCGCGCCTCCCGGTTTCCACGTCGCACCCTCCCAAAAACGCGAAGAGTCCGGCGTCAATGCCTCGTCGCCAAGAAGTATCCCATCCGCGGTCCGGCCAAACTCGAATTTCGTGTCGGCCAGGATCAAGCCCTTCGATTCTGCGTGGGCCTGGGCCTTGCGATAGAGGGCCAGGGTAAGCCGGCGCAGCTCCGCGGCGTCTTTAGAACCTATCGCGGCCTCGGCTGCCTCGAAGGAGATGTTTTCGTCGTGTGCGCCGTCCTGGCTCTTGGTGGAGGGCGTAAACAGCGGTTCCGGCAGCCGCGACCCGTCCAAGAGTCCGGCTGGCAGCGCAATCCCGCAGACGGTTCCGCTGGCCTGGTACTCCTTCCATCCCGAACCGGCCAGGTAGCCGCGCGCCACGCACTCCACGGGGAACATGTTGGCCCGCTTCACCAGCATCGAGCGGCCTTCCAACTGGTCGGCATAGGGTTGCAGCGAAGCGGGGAACTCGGCCACCTTTGCTGTGATCAGATGATTGGGAACCACGTCCTTGAGCAGGTCGAACCAGAAGAGCGAGATCTGCGTGAGAATTTTCCCTTTGCCGGGAATTCCAGTGCCGAGCACATGGTCGAAAGCAGAGATACGGTCGGTGGCAACCAGCAGCAAAGCGTCGTCTACCGCATACAGATCGCGCACTTTACCCCGCCCAAGCAGGGGCGTTGCGCCCAAATTCGTAGTCAAAAGAGCTGTCACAGGAAGGCCTTCCATTGCAGGGAACTGAAGTTCCGATTGTCCAGCTAGAGTCGCGCTTTGTCAATCGCTCAATACCGTTGGAAGTGTGCAGAATTGATCAGCAACCCAGGCCCGCTTCGGGTTAAATTACTTTGGGTACAATTGATTTATAAAATCTTTACACCCCTGTGATGGCCGTCACGGAAGAGGCATTCTCCATGGGAGACACTCCAGTTGTCAACATGGTTCGGGGAGCTGATATGTATTTGCTCTCTTAGAGCCGGGCGACACGAGGCAGTTGTGGAAAGGGGAAGCCGCGGCTAGCTTCGTTTGTACAGGGACCACCAGTAGCCGCGCGCTACCGACCTCCAGTGCCGGCTACTGGTTCCCGTCTTTATCTTGTATTACACAAGCGCCTCCGAAGTGACGTTTTCCTTCGGGGGTGTTTTTTACACCGATTCCATGTTGATCATCAGTCGTCCTTTGCAGGGTGCCCCATCCTTGACCGCGTTTTTGGCGGGCAAGGGCGGGAAAGCGCGATGCAAATCTTTGGGACCGGATCAGTAATGCAGGGTGCCCCAGGTCTCGCTTTTGAGACCTGGGAAAGCACGAACCCAAGGCACAAAATCACTCGGTCGAGAACCTGGAAGCTGTTTCATAACCCGGCTTTGAAACGGCTTCTCCGCAAAAAAGGCAGGCCAGAGCTTTAACTCAAGCCCCGGCCCACCTTTGCTTTGCTATTCAACCGAACGTTCAGCCGTCGTTATGCCGTGGCCCGCTGCTGTTCGTGGCCCAGGTGCACGCTGATGACCTTGGAAACGCCCGGCTCCTGCATGGTTACGCCATAGATCAGGTCGGCCGAGTGCATCATGCGCTTGGAGTGGGTGACGATCAGGAACTGGGTGTCCTTGCTCAGAGAATGCAGCAAGTCCGCCAAGCGACCCACGTTGGTATCGTCCAACGGAGCGTCGACTTCGTCGAGTACGCAGAACGGGCTGGGCTGGAACTGGAAGATGCCCACCAGCAACGCCAGTGCGGTCAGCGCCTTTTCTCCACCGGAAAGCAGCAGCACGTTTTGCAGCTTCTTGCCCGGAGGCGAGGCCACAATCTCCAATCCGCTCTCGGCTTGGTTCTCCGCGTCGGTGAGGCGCAGGAAGGCCTGGCCGCCCTGGAATAGCCGCGAGAAGACCTGGGCGAAGTTGTCGTTGATCTTGGCGAAGGCTTCGTCGAACTTGGTGCGCGAGATGCGGTCGATTTCCTTGATCGTGTCCTGCGTGTTCTCGATCGACTCGGTCAGGTCCTTGCGCTGGGATTCGAGGAACCCGTGGCGCTCCGCCGTCTCCTTGTACTCGTCCAGTGCCATCATGTTGACCGGCCCCATCTGCTCCATGCGCTGGCGCAGGGCGCGGCAGGTCTCCTCTTCGGCAACCAGGGCCTCGTCCGCCAGGTGCACAATCTCCGCATCGGCGCGCAGTTCGGCAGCCTCGACATTCACCTCGGTCAGGCAGCTTGCTTCCAGATGCTCCAGGTCGGCGCGCAGCTTGGCCACTTCGCTGGAACGGTTGGCGCGGTTTTCGCGCAACGTATCCAGCTCGGCGCGGCCGGTCTTCAACTGTGTTTCGATGGCCGCCAATTGCTGTCTGAGGGCCTGTGCCTGGCCGGCGAGGGTCTGCGCCAACGCCAGGGCCTCGGCGCGCTGGGCGGTCAGTTCCTGCTCGCGCTGGGCCAGCGAGGCGCTTTCGCCAATGCGCTGCTCCCGCTCTTTCTCCGCGGTAGCCCGCTGGGTCTCGATAGCCAGCACCCTGCGCTCCAGATCGGCATGGAGCCGGTCGATGCGCTGGAATGCCGCTTCGGCGCCACGCCGCCGCTCTTCCAACCCGGCCAGTTCCGCTGTGACTTGGGCAGCTTCCTGCTGCAAGCCTTCGCGGTTCTGGCGCAGAATGGCAAGCTGTGCCTGCAACTCGTCCAGGCCCGCCTCGGCTGCCGTGTGCTCGGCCTCCAGCCGCTGGGTTTCTACGCGCTTCTGTTCGATCGCAACATGCTTGGATTCGCGTGCGTCCTTGTTGCGCGCGGCCTGCACGGTCCAGTCCTGCAACCGCCGCTCGATGCGCTGGGCTTCGGCTTCCATCTGCTTCAGCGCCGCGCCTTGGTTGGCGGTGTCGGTCTCGGCCTGACGCCGCTCCGCGCTGCGCTCTTCCAGTTGTGCATTCGCTTCTTCGATGGTCCGGGTCAGTGCCGCGCCTTCCGCCTCGGCCTGGGCCAGGCTGGTCTCGATCTTGGCCAGCTTGTTTTCAGCCTCGCGCAACTCGCGCTTCAGCGCCAGCGGGCCCTCGCTGGCCGGCTTGCCGCCGGTCACCGTGGCGTTGTGGAAGCACTCGCCCTCCAGCGTCAGGAAATAGGCGTGGGAGTGCTGCGCGGCCAGCCGCTGCGCTTCGCCGGAATCCTCCACCAGGTAACTGTTCCCCAGCTTGGGCAGAATCTGCTCCAGCGAGTGTCCAAAGCCGTTCAGAACCTTGATCGAGTCCTTGAGCGGCGTAAGTCCCGGTCTGCTGCTCGGGCCCTCGTGCCCATTCGACGATTCGGCCTGCGCGCCTCCGTTTTCGTGGATCAGGAAGGTGGCCCGGCCATCCACGCCGGACTTGAGCAGGCGAACGCCCTGTTCGGCCGCCCTCCAGCTCTCCACCACCACATAATTCAGTTCCTCGCGCAGGAACTCGTCCACCACGCCTTCGTATTCGCCGCTGACTTCCAGAAAGTCCGCCAACGTGCCCACCGGCGCCATGCCTTCGCCCAGCGCTCCGGGCTTCAGCAGCCGCCGCACGGTGTCGGTGGAGTAGCTGTGATTCTTGATCAAAGCTTCCAGCGAGTTGCGCCGCCCGCCCACCGAGGCCTGTTCGCTGCGCAGTTGGTTGGCGCGGGTGCGCAGGCTGTTCTCTTCCGCCCGGTGCGCCTGTAAGGCCGCGCGCAGGGCTGCAATCTCGCCCTCCAGCCGCTTCAGCGCCTCGGCCGCGGTCTCGTAGCGTTGCCGGGCCAGTCCGTTCTGCACGCCCAGATTCTCAAACTCATTGCGCGCCTGGCCCATCTCCGCGTTCAGCCGCTCGGCCTCGCGTTCCAGGGCTGCCAAACTCTCTTCGCCCTGCGCGGTATGGTTGCGCGCATTGCCGGCCAGGGTCAGCAGTTGCATGGCGTGGCGGCGATTGGTCTCCAACTGCCGCTCCATGGCGAATACCTCATCGGCTGCCTTGCGCGCCTCCTGCTGGTGCGCCTCCACCTTCTGGCGAAAGTCCTTGGCCTCGCCTGCCGCCGTCTCCAGAAATGCATGTTGCTGGGTCCGCTCTTCAGCCAGGCCGCTCAATTGCGTCTTTGTCGCCTCCAGTTCCGCTCCTGCGGCGGCGATCCGGACTTCCAGCTCGGCTACGCGCTCGGCATTGCCGCGTTCCCGCGCCGTGGCCCGCTCCAGTTCGACGGCCGCTGCATTGGCCTGGTTCTGGGCCTCTTGTCCTTCACGGTCCAGCTCGTAGCCGCGTTCGGTCAGGCTGTGCTGACTGGCTTCCGTTGTGCCAATCTCTGTGGCCGCGGCGTCGATCCGTTCGGTCAGTGCAGCAATCTCCTGCTCCAGCCGTGCCTGATCCGCATCCATCGTCGCCATGCGGCTTGAGAGCACCACGCGCAGCCGTCCGCGCAGTTCGTCGCGCACTGCGCCAAAGCGCTCCGCCTTCGACGCCTGCCGCTTCAGGCTGTTCATCTGCCGCGTCACTTCTTCGAAAATGTCGTCCACGCGGGCCAGGTTCTGCTTGGCGCTCTCCAGCCGCAGTTCCGCCAGCCGCTTCTTGTTCTTGAAGCGCGTAATGCCCGCAGCCTCTTCGATGATGGCGCGGCGGTCGTGCGGCTTGGAGCTGAGCAGTTGGCCGATGCGCTCCTGGCCGATGATGGCGTAGCTCTCCGGTCCCAGGCCCGTGCCCATGAAGATGTCTTGAATGTCGCGCAGGCGGCACAGCTTGCCGTTGAGCAGGTATTCGCTCTCTCCCGTGCGGAACAGCCGCCTGGTGATGACGATTTCGCCCTTCTGCGGCGTGCGGTGAAACTTGCGGCGGCGAATCTTGAGCACGACCGCCTGCGGACCTTCGCCCCCCGGCTGGGTGGCTGACGCTTCCGTGGGTTCTTCATCCAGCGATTGGCCGGGCTGTTCGTTGGCAATGATTTCTTCGGCCTCGGAGGCTCTCTGGCGGCGTGCCTCGTCCTCGTCCCAGTCGCTCGGGTCGTTGTGGTCCACAACAACTTCCGGCACAACGGGCACAGGTCCTTCGTAGGCCTCGGGATCGACCATGGTCAGCGTCACTTCGGCCATGCCGAGAGGCTTGCGGTCCCTGGTTCCGGCGAAGATCACGTCCTGCATGTGCGTGCCGCGCAGGGTTTTAGCGCTCTGCTCGCCCAGCACCCAGCTCACCCCGTCCAGGATGTTCGACTTGCCGCATCCATTCGGTCCCACCACCACGGCAATGCCTGTACCGGAAACGGTCAGTTCCGTTCGGTCGCAAAAGCTCTTAAAGCCGAGGATGTGGATCTTCTTTAGTTTCAGCATAATAACTCCGAATCGATGGGGCTATGGGCCTGCCGATTTTCAAAAATAAGGCCGTTATTCGCGCTTAAATGGCGCGAATAACGGGAAAAATGGCTGCCCATTCATTACCGACTCTAAGGAGACCGGCGGGCAGGGTCAACGGCGTCAGGGCGGGTTTTTGTGGATAAGGCGGGACGGAATTCGTCTTCCTGAAATATCTGCGGAAAACAGCGCGGAATTACGCTTGTTCGG
>JAATFE010000280.1 GCA_015655365.1 Terriglobales bacterium | reverse complement strand
GCTTCGCTTTGGGCCTGGTTCACCTGCGCCAAGGTCTGCTGCACAAGTTCCCGGTCCTCAAAGCTGCTTCCGTGCAGCATCTCGTTGAGCCGGAATGCGGTGTGGCGAAGCAGGATCTCGGCGTTCTTGAGCCGCTTGTTGTCGTCGGCCACCGACAGGTGAATCTTGTGGGTGAATTGCTGAATGTGCCGAAGCATCGTTGTTGCGGCGTCCACGTCGCCGGCGGCGTACTGCCGGAGGCTGAGTTCGGTCATTTCGTGCACCAGTTCGGCGTAGAGGAAGCACTGCTCCCGCGGCTGGGCCTGGCCGGCCTTGGCTTCCAATGCATCGATGCTTTGCTGATTGGGGATCTTGCTATCAAGGCCGGAGGCGCAGGCTGGAACTCCGGCTACAGTGAGAAGAGCGAGGACCGCCATCGGAACCATTGACCGCATGAGGCACCTCCGCTGGTGCGGCAAAACCTCAGGCCGTGACTATGGAGCATTTTTTGAGAATGCGCAAGGGGAAAATTGCGCTCTCAATTGCTCGATCAACGCGGCGTCAAACAGAGGAAGCACCGCTTGCAGATTTGCATACTGGCACATTTCATTTTTTGTTTTCGAGCAAAATGATACGTTGCCGTGCCTGCCATTCTTGATTGGGGAACTTTCCGGCGGACGAATCCAAAAAATGGTGGTAATAAGCAGCCGCATCTGCCTTGTCGTGAAGCGTATCGTATGCCGTTGCCCAAAGGAAATAGGTAGACGGAACCTCGGGAAGATATTTTGATCTCATTGTAAGGGCATGCAATGTGATCGAAGACTGGTTCGTCCGCGAGGCCGCAAACGCCAGCCCGCTCCATCCATCGGCGTTGGCCGGGTCCAGGCGCGTGGCCTTGTCGAAGACGGCAAACGCCTCCACAAACTTCTGTTGACGGGTCAAATTCTGACCGTGGCCCACCAGCAGCGTGGGGTCGTCCGGGCTGGCGGCAAGCAAGCGGATATAAAGTTGGTCGGAGCCCGCTGCGTCTCCCGCTTGAGCCAGCACCTCGGCCAACATGCGGCTGATGGCCGTGTCTTCGGGGTGCGCGACATGAAGTTTCTGGATCAGGGGCAGCGCCTCCGCCTTGTCCTGCGCTGCCAGCACGGTGGCCAGTTGCGCGGTCAGCGCCGTGTCCTCGGGGGTCTGCTCCAGCGCGGCGCGCAGCAGGGTTTCAGCCTCAGGATATTGCTTTTGCGCAATCAGCAGGTGGGCCAACCCGGAACTGGCCGCCGCGGATTTGGGGTCTTTGGCAAGAATGCGGCGATAGGCGCTCTCGGCGGCCTCATGCTGGCCCGTCAATTCGGCAATGTCTGCGGCCAGCAGCGTATCGGCCGGCGTTTCGGGAGTGAGCTTCAAGGCTTCCAGCAGATCGTTGGAGGCGGTCGTGGCATCCGTATTGCGGTCGATTTCAGCCAGGGCACGCCAGGCGCGCGCCTTGGTGGCAGCTCCGGCATCGCCCGGATCGAGCGTGGTAGCAGCAACCAGTTCCGGGCGGGCATCGCCCAATTTGCCTTGCCGCGCCAGCGCCAGTCCCAACGAGATATGTGCCTCAAACGACTGCGGATTGGCCTCGACAGCGCGGCGGTAGAGCCCCACGGCATCGTCGAGACGGCTCTGTGCATCGGCCACGTACCCGGCGTCGAAAAGCGCGCGCGCATCGGCAGGATGGGCGGCCAGCCACGGGGCAAGCTTCGCTTCAGCGGTCTTCCAGTCGGACTTGGCCATGGACGCCTCGGCGTCTGCCACTGCCTCGGAGACCGTCTGGGATGCAGCCGGTACGGCTGCGGGAGCCTGCGAATCGGAACTCTGCGCGGCGTCCTGGGCGAATCCGGCAACCGGGGCAATGAGCAGAACGAAAAGAGCGAAACGAAGCACGAGATACCTCTTGCAACAGTTTAACGGGCGATACCTTGTCCGATGGTTGAGAGTTCGACGCGCCAGGGACACGAAGGCGGTGCCCGAGAGCAGAAGTGAACAGAACGCCCCGCAGAATGGGTGGATCTTAAAAGCAGGAACGGCAACGATGACCAGGCTACTTGAAGCCCCGGAAGCGACCCATTGGCAGGCTCGACCACCTCAAATATTTCAACCAAAAAAAGATCGACCGCATCGAAGATAGAACAGTGGAGAAACAGCAAGAACAGATTTTCGGCAACAAAAACAGCAGTCTGACCTCAAAATAACCGGCATTCCGGATCTTCTTTTCAGGCATAAGGCCAAAGAGGGAACCGGCAAAAGCCAGAGTGATAGGAGAACCATGACCTTAGACGCCCGGCAATACTTCCCGCTCAACACGGCCTACCTATGCCAGGACTGCGACTGCGTCGGCAACAACTCGATGCGGTGCCCCGCCTGCGCGTCTGAAGTTTTGATTTCGCTGGCCAGTGTCTTTGCCCGTCAAGAGGAGATTAAGGCGGCGGAGCAAAAGCTGCTCCTGGTTCCGGCGATGGCGGCCTGAGCTGCCCAAATTCCGCAGAAGATGATTGGTGCGCTATTGGAGCGGCGCTCTCCCTTCCCGCGCCGGGACTACGCCCTATAATGAAGATTGGCCTGTTGTGCCCTGAGCCTCGCAGACAAGGCACAGGCGCGGCGAGCCCACTTCTTTCCCGGTGCCTTCCCATTGAATGACGCCATCATCATCCGCGGTGCGCGGACGCACAATTTGAAGAATATCTCCTGCGAGATCCCGCACGGAATGCTGACGGTGGTC
>JAATFE010000408.1 GCA_015655365.1 Terriglobales bacterium | reverse complement strand
CGAGCCCAGACAAAGCCCGGAACGTAATTCGGGTCGATGGTGAGCGGCGTTTTCACGTCGCCGGAGAAGTTTGAAAGGCCCTTGGCGCGCTCGGCGGCCAGAGACCACATCTGTCCACCCTGGAAGGTGATTCCGTTCCTCAGAACCGCCTGTCCCCATACCACGCGCTGACGCAGAACGTAGCTGTTGGACTGGTTGTTGTTGGAACTGGTGCCTGTGCCCAGGAAGTCGCCCTCGACGTAGCCGCGATAGGTGGCGGAGTCGGTTTTGCCTTCGGCCAGGAGGGAGATACGCGACTGACGGCCGGTACCGTAGAACTCGCTCAGGGCTGCGCTGTTGGCGCCGTCGAAAGGAATCGAGCTGAGGGCCGTCGGAATATCGGCGCCTGTAGCCTTTTGGCGGAACACGGTTTCAGCCGCCATGTAGCCGCCGGGCGTGATGTTGAGTCCCTTGTAGTGCAGAGCGCTGGGGTTGGCGATGGCCTTCTTCACAGCGGAGGTTTCGTCGGAGACCGTGGTGGCCAGCGAAACCTGATTGCCCTTGAGATCGGTGACGGTGGACTGCAGAGTGGAGACTGCGGTGGCGTTGTCGTTGACGGCCTGGCTTTGAGCCGTAGCCGCTGCCTGTGCCCTGTCCGCGGCTGCCTGCGCTTCGACTGCTGCCTGCTGCGCCTTCTTCAACTGCGCATCCTTGTCGGCCAGGTCGGTCTTGAGGCCGTTGATCTGACTCTCAAGCTCGTGGCGCAGTCCCTGGATCTGTTCTTCGACCGTGGGTGGGGGCGGCGTCTTGGCCTTCTTGGTAGCAACATGCTTCTTCACCGGCGGCTTGACGTCGCTGGCGTAGCCGTATGAGGCAACGAGACTAGCTGCCAAAAGTGTGGCGGCAGCAGTTTTGAGTGTGAAATTCATGGGCCTCTCTTTTTCCTCTCGAATCAAGTTGGATCGTAGCTGCGCACGCTTGGATCGCGCGCGCTTTTGACTCCCGCATTCCCAATGCCTTCAACATGAAACCAAAATGTGTCGTGATCGGGATGCAGGCAGAACAATAAAAGCTGAAGAACAACCTCGCATGAGCGGAATTGTCCCATAGCTGCTTTCGTTTCATAGACTCGCAGAGTTTGATGAATATATGACGAATTCACATGTTTTTAACAAAATTATGCGGACATGCTATGTACGTGTTAAAAAACATGTGAATTCACGAGTTATTAACAATGAGTTCTATCCTGCCGTGAGTGGATTCCGTCTGCGCCGATGCTCAGGGTTGCGGCGCTTGAACCGGGCCGACAATGATTCCATGGTACTGACCGGCGCTGAGCAGGTTGGCCAGCAGGCGGTAGGCGCCGGGGACCAACTCCGGGAACTGGCGATAGAGCGCGTAGGCGGCATAGATGTAGGTTCCTTTGCCGGGGTGCGCGATCAGCAAGCCGCCGCGCTGCGGGTCTTGGCCGGCGTCGGCGGTTTCGGTGAGCGCGGTGTAACCGGCGTCCCACGTATCGAGAAACGAGTGGCCGCGTTCCTCCACCCATCCGTCGAAATCGGCTGCGGTGATGGCGTTGGGCCAGGTGAGCAGCGGGTGCGCGGGGTCCAGCAGCTTGACGGGGTCCTGCTCGTCCACCACCCGCTCCGGGGTGCGGCCCATCGACAGGGGCAGAGGGGCAGGGAAGCTGGCGCTCTGGTACTGAACGATCAAATTGCCACCGCGCTCCACAAACTGTTGCAAGCGGGGCTGAACCGCGGCCAACTCGGGGCGCGCGGAGTAGGCGCGAATGCCGACGACGATCACGTTCCATTGGGAGAGATCGCCGGTGGCCAACTCCGCGGCGTTGAGCAGGTGAGGCGTGACGCCCAACCCCTCGATGGCCTCGGGAACCGTGTCGCCGGTGCCCATGATGTAGCCGATGCGTAGCCCCGGCGCCAGCTTCACGTCGATTGCGCGGGTCTTCAACTGGGCTTTTTGGTAGACGTTGTAGGGCCGCAGTCCGGTGTAGCCCACGCTCTGCCAGCCGGTCTCGTAGATGCGCCCGCCGGAGCGGGCCAGGGCCTGCACGCCATAAAAGCCTGCGGCAACTCTGTCCGGAGTGACCAAAAAGATCATCGGCTCCGTGTCTCCGGCGCTGTCGCGGTGAAACTTTGCCTCGGCTGGCGACACATGCCATCCGCCCGGCAGTTCCAGGGCCACCGTGCCTTCTGCCGCCGCCTCGGTGTGCACGGTGACCCTGACCGGCAGGGCCGAGCCGTCCAGGGGCAGAATGCGTGCCTCGGGTTCGATGCGCAGGCCAATGGCGGGGGTGACGACCAGCGGCTCATAGAAGCCGCCCGGCCCCAGGGTCCGTTGCAGTGTTTGCACCACTTGCCCGAGGCGGATGGGCAGATCGTCGAAGCTGAACTCCGCCCACGCCGCGAGCGGGTAAGGGGAGAAGGAGCGTCCGCGGTCTTCCGGACGGGTGAGGTCGTAGTAGGGCTGCTCGGAAGTGGGCCGGGTAAAGTAGGGCGCGGTGGGTTCGGCGTTTGCTGCTGCCTGTACGTGCAGAATCGTGTCGTTGGCTGGCGCGACGGAGACTGCCGGACCGAGGTCTCCAGTCAGGTTCTCGATCTCCCATTTGTCCCGGTTGTGGCTTTCCAGCCAGACATGGCTGAGCCGGGTTTCGGTGGTGGCCTGCGTCGAGTGAACGCGCACCTGGAACTTCTCGCCGGGAGTCACGCTGCGCGGCATCTCGTCGGCCGAGCTGCCGCGTCCGCCGGGGCCGCCGCTAGCCGTGTCGCCGGCCTTGGTGGTGAAGGCGGTCAGATCCAGGCCCAGCAAATCCTTCAGCGCGGATTGAAACTCGCCGATCTTGGCGTCCAGTTCCCCCAGCAGGCCGGCTTTGGACACGGCGCTCAGGTCGCTCGATGCGACTTTTGCGCGCAGGGCGAGGGTGTTGCGGTACACAGGAGACAGCTTGTGCGCGACTTCGGTTCCGGTCCGGCCTTGGCGCTGGGTTTCGAAGTCCTTGAGGCCAGTGTCGATCTCGCGCAGTCCAGCGGAAAGCCACGGGGGCAGATTGCTGTTTGCCAGGCGCGCGAGCCCGGTAAAACTGGTATCGATGTTGACCTTGGGGTTATGAAACAGGCTTGCAGCGGTGGCTCCGCTTGCAGCCGTGGCGTTGGGCGTAACGGCCCACAGGTGATAGCTGGCCGTGGCCGGTCCGCTCAGCGTGGGATTTGCGCCGCCATTTTGCGATTTTTGCTGACCCCAGCCTTCGTGGGCAATCTGCACATAGCTGCGCCCCAGCACCGGGTCCAGCGTGCCCACCGGAATCGTCACATCGGTCGCGGGCACGCCTTCGGTCCACTCGCCGGTGACGTAGTTGTGGAACCTGGCTGGCGCCCACTTGCCGGTAGCGTAGTCGAACATGCCCTTCTCGGTGACCGGGGCAAAGGGAACCATGGAGTAGACTGCGAGGGGCTGCCAGGGCTGTAATCCATCTTTCAATTGCTCAGGGAAGACCTTGGGATCGCTTGCCGCCTTGAAGACTTCCTGCGCGATTTCGCCGGAGACTTGGTGGTGCCCGTGGCCATCGGTGATGCCGCCGACAAAGGTCGATACGATGACTTGCGGACGCTCGCGGCGCACCGCCAGCACCGCGTCGAAGAGCACGCGGTCGTGGCTCCAGCGGGCAAAGGCCTCCTCTTGCGTCTTGGAGAAGCCGAAGTCCGCTTCCGTGCCCCACATGAGCTTTACGCCATAGAACTCGCAGGCCTTGAGCAATTCGTTGGTGCGCAAAATGCCTAGCGCCCCGTCGCTCTCGGCGGACATGGCGTTCTGGCCGCCTTCGCCGCGGGTCAGGGTTAGCAGAGACGTGCGCACGCCAAGGCCGCGCGAAAGATAGGTCAGCAGCGCGCCGTCCTCGTCGTCCGGATGGGCCACGATCATCATGACGCTGGCGGTGGTGGAGAGACGCCGCAGCGACTGCTCCAGCGCCGCCTGGCCGCGGTCCTCAGGTAGGGGCAGGGCGATTTCGCTGGCCTCGAAGGGGGGAAGCGAAACGGGCGCGGCCGCTGCGGGCGGCTGTGCCGCTGCTTGTGCCGCAAGGCGAAGAGGGCTTGCGCCCGCCAGAATCAGACCGGCCAAGGCCGTAACCGTTGCTGCTCGATGGAGTCTCTCGGTGAAGTTCATGCTTGCCGTCAGTTTACATTCCCCCGGTGTACGATTCGAATAGAGCTTCCCATTTAATGACCTCATCCTCAAGCCTCCCCGCCATCAACGGAACTTTGCAAGGCCGCGTCGGCCTGCGCTCGGCCGTCGCCTTCAACATGTTGGAGATGATCGGCGTGGGGCCGTTCATCACCCTGCCGCTGGTCATCGCCGCCGCCGGCTATCGCCTCTCGGTGTGGGCCTGGGTGCTGGGCGCGGTCATTGCCGTGGCCGACGGGCTGGTATGGGCCGAGTTGGGCGCTGCCTTTCCGCGTGCCGGCGGCTCGTATGCGTTCCTGCGCGAGATCTATGGTCCCGACAAGGCCGGCAACTGGCTCAGCTTTCTCTATGTCTGGCAGGTCAGCTTTTCCGCGCCGCTCTCCATTGCATCGGGCTGCATCGGGCTGTCGAGTTTTCTGGCCTGGTTCTGGCCGGGACTGGACGGCGCGCCGATGGCCGCCTGGCCCGCGCTGCACTATTCGAACTTTGCCGCTGCCGCCGCCTGCCTGCTGGTGACGGCGCTGCTCTATCGCAATCTGAGTTCCGTGACACGGCTGGCCTGGGTGCTGTTTGCCGGGGTGCTGGCGGCCATTGCCGGGGTCGTCGTTTCCGGCTTTGCCCATGCCTCCGCTACTGGCGGCTGGCAGATGCCGGTTTCGCCCACCTCGTCGATCGCGCTGGCCCTGGGCGGTTTGGCGCAGGCCACGCTCATCACCACCTACGACTATTGGGGCTACTACAATATTTGTTTCCTGGGCAGCGAAGTGCGCAAACCGGAGCGGACCATTCCCCGCGCCATTTTGCTTTCGGTGCTGTTTGTTTCGGCCTTTTATGTGGCCATGAACCTGGCCGCGCTGCCCTCCATGCGCGATGCCGCGTCGCACGTCGCTGCCGGGGCCACGGTGCGGCTGCAACTGGTGGCCGACATTGCGCAGTCCGCCTTTGGCCGCGTGGCCGGCCGCCTGATGGCCGCGCTGATTGTGTGGACGGCCTTTGCCTCGGTGTTTTCACTGCTGCTGGGCTACTCCCGCGTGCCCTATGCCGCGGCCCGCGACGGCAACTATTTCCGCTTCCTGGCCGCCGTCCATCCCAAGCACGGCATCCCCCACCGCTCGCTGGTGGCGCTTGGCCTGATCGCCTCCGCGTTCTGCTTTTTCTCTCTGGCGCAGGTCATCACCATGCTGGTGGTCACGCGTATCCTGCTCCAGTTCTTTCTGCAACAGGTGGGCGTGATTTTGCTCAGGATTCAGCGCCCGGAGCTGCACCGGCCCTTCAAGATGCCGCTCTACCCGCTGCCTCCGCTGGTGGCCATTGCCGGCTTTGTATTCATTCTGGTGAACCGCAGCCACGCCCTGGGCGGACTGGCCGTGGCCGCCGGCATTGCCGTCACCGGCACCGCGATCTACCTGTTTCGCGCCCGGAAGCTGGGCGAGTGGCCTTACTCCCCCTCGAAGTAACCACGAATGCGGTGTCACGAATGCGGGTGCCCCGCCTTCGCCGCGGCGCGTTTTGTGCGCAGCGGTTAAGGTGGGATACACCTATAGTTTTTGCACTTTATAGCTTCTTACATCTCCTAACCACAATCCAGGCCGCGGTCACAAATCTTGAGCCGTCCCGTCCCGTACTCGTGTCTAATAGAGGCGATCGGGACTTTCCCCGTCCGAGGTCATCCATGTTCATTGGCAAGCCACCGGAGATTCCCTCCTCCGCCATCACGCCCAAAGACCAGTACCTGAACCGCCGCGGCTTTTTGCGCGGAGCCGCTTCTGCCGCCGTTGTCGCTTTGGGCGCGGAGCGGCTGGCCGAGGTGCTTTCGCCGCGCGTTGGCGCACAGGCCGGGACCAAGTTGGAGACGGTGAAGAGCCCGCTGACCACCTCCGGCGAAACGCTGACCAGCGTGAAAGACATCACCAGCTACAACAACTTCTATGAGTTCGGCGTGGACAAGGACCAGCCGGCGCAGAACGCGGGCCGCCTGCCCACGCGGCCCTGGACGGTGCGCGTGGACGGCATGGTCAAAAAGCCGAAGACCTTCGACATCGAGGCGCTGCTCAAGCTGCGCCCGCTCGAAGACCGCATCTATCGCCATCGCTGCGTCGAGGCGTGGAGCATGGTGATTCCCTGGGTAGGCTATTCGCTGGCGGAGTTCATCAAGCAGTGCGAGCCGCTGTCCTCGGCCAAGTACGTCCAGTTCCTCTCCTACTACGATAAGAAGGTGGAGAAGTGGGCTTCCTCGACCTCGATCTTCTGGCCCTACTCCGAAGGGCTGCGCATGGACGAGGCGATGCACCCGCTGGCGCTGCTCACCTTTGGCCTCTATGGCGAGGTGCTGCCCAATCAGAACGGCGCTCCCATCCGTATCGTGGTCCCGTGGAAGTACGGTTTCAAGTCCGCCAAGTCGATTGTGGCGGTGCGCTTTTTGGACAAGGTCCCGCCGACGACATGGAACGACCAGGCGCGCAGCGAGTACGGCTTCTATTCGAATGTGAACCCCAACGTGGATCATCCCCGCTGGAGCCAGAAGACGGAGCGCCGTATCGGCCAGCCCTTCTACGCCCAGCGCCGCACCACGCTGATGTTCAACGGCTACGGCGATCAGGTGGCGTCGCTCTACAACGGCATGGATTTGCGAAAGTACTTTTGAAGCGGGGAATAGGGAGTAAGGAATAGCTTCTAGCTTGTGGTTGTCAGTTCCGAGTGACGCTGACCTGCTGACTCGCTGACCTGCTGACTCGCTGACCTGCTGACTCGCTGACCTGCTGACTCGCTGACCATGAATCGATCAACCCTTATCTCGCTCAAGACGCTGACGTGGATCGCCTGCCTTTGGCAGGTGGGGGCGCTCGTGTGGGGCGCTGTGAACAACAACCTGGGCGCGGATCCCACAGCCACCATCACTTTTGCCACGGGGCTGGCCACGCTTCGGCTGCTGACGATCTCGCTGGCCATCACGCCCCTGCGCAAGCTCTTTCCGCGCCTTTACTGGCTCATCAAATTCCGGCGGCTGCTGGGGTTGTTCGCGTTCTTCTACGCCTCGCTGCATCTGCTGACTTATATCGCGCTCTATGCCGGCTTCGACGTGAACACCATGGCTGCCGACATCGCCAAGCGCCGCTTCATCACGGTAGGCGTGGCCGCGTGGCTGTTGTTGCTGCCGCTGGCGGCCACTTCCACCAACTGGGCCATCCGCAAGCTGGGCGGCAAGCGCTGGAGCCGCCTGCACAAGCTGGTCTATCTGGCCGCTGTCTTGGGGGTGGTTCACTATTGGTGGCAGGTAAAGCCCGGCGTGCTGACGCCGATCGCCATGACCGTAATCCTGGGCGTGCTGCTGCTGGCCCGGCCCATTCTCGACTGGAGACAGCAGCGCAGACTGCGCATGGCCTGACGCGGTCTGTCCGAGCGACGGGCGGAAATCAGAAGAGCGTGAGCCGCAATTCTTCCGCGCGGGGCGCTCGTTCGTGGCCCTTCAGCTTGGGGTCGCTGACGCCGATGTTTTTGAAAAGTTCCCTGGCCTGTTTGAGGCTGGGCGCGTTCGCGCCGCCTTCGTAGTCCTGATTGGCAAACTGCACCGGATCGTCCTCCCACCAGCAGATTTCGCACACGCAAAAGCTGCCGGGCGGCTCTGCCTCCAGCGTCAAATACCCGCAGCAGGGGCAGGCAAAACGGGGCTTGTTCACCTCTTCAACGATTTCGGGAACAAGGTCTTCGGGCTCTTCGGCTGCCGGTTCCGGCTGCGCGCAGCGGTCGAATTCGAGCTCGGTTTGCGCCACGGGATGAAAGCTTCTGCGGTGCAGCGGCGTGGGGCCTAGGCGGG
>JAATFE010000215.1 GCA_015655365.1 Terriglobales bacterium | reverse complement strand
GGCGGTTTGCCGCTGGTGCCGTCTTTGGAAACAGCAGCCCGCTCCATCTCTTCGCGCCGCGTCTCCAAGGCGGTCATGTCGTCCATCTCGACGGTCCGCGAAGGCAAAAGCCTGGCCGAGGCGCTGGGCAAAACCGAGGTCTTTCCCGACCTGGCCTCGGAGATGATTTCCGTTGGCGAGCAGACCGGCGCACTGCCCCAGATGCTCAACTCGGTGTCGGAGTTCTTCGAAGAAGATGTCGCCACCGCGCTTACCGCCTCGCTGGCGCTTATCGAACCGGCCATTCTCATCATCATGGGTCTGGTGGTTGTCTTCATTCTTATCTCGCTTTATCTGCCCATCTTCTCCCTGGGACAGACCGGCGGGGGACAGGGATAAATCATGGCCGACACAGCAGTCCTTACACTTCCCACCATTCAGGACGAACGTTCCGTGGCCGACGCCCTGGCGCAGCGCTATCACGCCGACTTCGTCGACCTGAAGAACTTCAAAATTCAGCACGAACTGCTGCGCACGGTTCCTGTGGAGCTGATGTTCCGCTACAACTTCGTGCCCATCGAGCAGCAGGACGACGCGCTGGTAATCGCGGTCAGCGACCCTTCGCAGTTGATGGTGCAGGACGAGATTGCCGGCCTGCTGGGCCATCGCATCATTGCCCGCGTGGCCACGCTCTCGCAGATCACCGACCTGCTCAAGAAGACCGAGCAGTCGCAGCGCGTGCTCGACGAAGCCAGCGAAGGACTCACCTTC
The DNA here is from genome assembly GCA_015655365.1 of Terriglobales bacterium. Lineage (GTDB taxonomy): Bacteria > Acidobacteriota > Terriglobia > Terriglobales > Acidobacteriaceae > Telmatobacter. The sequence goes on along the minus strand of JAATFE010000215.1, from coordinate 4,389 downwards.
GACGTGCTCACCGGCGAGGACTCGAGCGACGAGAACATCTCCATTGAAAAACTAACGAGCGAAGAGGACATCAGCCCCATCATCCGGCTGGTCGACACCACCATCTTCACCGCTCTCGAACGCCGCGCCTCCGACATTCACATCGAGACCAACGACGACTCGGTGGTGGTCAAGTACCGCATCGACGGCGTGTTGCAGGCCGCCATGGCCCCCATCGCCCGCGAGCACCACTCCACCATTCTCAGCCGCATCAAGATCATGAGCGAGCTCGACATTGCCGAGCGCCGCGTCCCCCAAGATGGCCGTTTCCGGGTACGCTACAAGGGCCGTTTGATCGACTTCCGCGTGTCCATCATGCCCACCGTACATGGCGAGAACGCCGTTCTCCGCGTGCTGGACAAGGAGTCGATGAGCGAGAAGTTCCGCAACCTGACGCTGGATGTGGTCGGGTTTGCCGACGAAGACCTGAAGCGCTTCCGCCGCTACATTCGCGAGCCTTATGGCATGGTGCTGGTTACCGGCCCCACCGGCTCGGGCAAAACCACGACGCTTTACGCCGCCCTCAACGAGATCAAGAGCGACGAAGACAAGATCATCACCATCGAGGACCCGGTCGAGTACCAGATCCGCGGCATCACGCAGATTCCCGTCAACGAAAAGAAGGGCCTCACCTTTGCCCGCGGCCTGCGCTCCATCCTGCGCCACGACCCGGACAAAATCCTGGTGGGCGAAATCCGCGACAACGAGACGGCGCAGATCGCCATCAACTCCGCGCTGACCGGCCACCTGGTCTTTACCACCGTCCACGCCAACAACGTGGTCGATGTGCTGGGCCGCTTCGTCAACATGGGCGTCGAGGTCTACAACTTCGTTTCCGCGCTCAACTGCATCCTGGCCCAGCGGCTGGTGCGCACCATCTGCGATCACTGCGCGCGCACTGTCACCTACGACGACGCCACCATCGTGTCCTACGGCTTGAACCCGGACGAGTGGCACGACTTCGGCTTCCGAGAAGGCGCAGGCTGCATCGAGTGCGGCGGCACCGGCTATCACGGACGCACGGCCATCCACGAACTGCTGGACTTGACCGACCCCATCCGCGAGCTGATCCTGGAAAAGAAGCCCACCTCCGAGGTGCGCAAACTGGCCCGCAAAGAGGGCATGAGCTTTCTGCGCGAGTCGGCCATCGACCGCGTTCGCCGCGGCCTGACCACCCTCAAGGAAATCAACAAGGTCACCTTCATCGAGGCTTCGCGCTAATGAATTCGATCCTGAGCAAGGCCACCAGACTCGGTTCCCATGCCAGCGGACGCCCGCCGGCAGCGGTGGAGCTTTCCCCGGAGGGGGTACTGGCCGGATCGGTGTCCGCGTCGGGGCAGCCGCCCGTTTACGTATTCAAAGCGCTTCCAGCCGGCGCGCTCGTCCCCAGCATCGCCGAGGCGAATCTCGTGGCCAGAGACGCCGTCGTTGCCGCCATTCGCTCGGCTCTGGACCAGGTATCGCCGCGCTCCCGGTCCGTCGCCCTCATCCTTCCCGACATCCTGGTCCGCGTCTTCATCCTGGACTTCGATACCCTCTCTCACAAGCCGGATGAAGCCTACCCGGTGCTGCGCTTCCGCCTGCGCAAGATGGTTCCCTTCGAGGTGGAGCACGCCGGAGTCAGCTACCAGATCCTCTCCGAGAACAAGGATGAGTGCAAGGTGCTGGTGGCCGTCATCCCCGGCCCGGTGTTGACCGAATTCGAGGCCGCGGTGCGCGCCGCCGGCTACGAGCCCGGCGCGGTGCTGCCCTCCAGCCTGACCTCGTTGGAGGTCATCGACTCGATGGAGGCGGTGCTGGCCGTCAACCTCAGCAGCCATACGCTGACCACCTCCATCACCAACGGCAACGATCTGCTCCTCTACCGCACTCTCGACTTGCCCGAGGGCGCCGCCCTCCGCCTCACCGAGGTACAGCGCGGCATCGCCGTGGCCGCCGCCTATTATGAAGACAAGCTCCAGGCCCGCCCCAGTTCCCTGCGCTATGCCGGCAACCGCGAGGGCAGCGAATTCGCCAGTTGGATCAACGACCCCGAACTGACCGTGGTCGATCTGGCGCCTCATCCGGAGACCGGCGCTCTCACCTCCCTGGGCAACCTCAGCATTGCCGGCATCGCCGGCGCATTGGCGGGGTCACATTAAGTCATGAGAATCACGCTCAATCTCGCTACCCGCCCCTTCGCCGACCTGGGACCGGCCATCAAGAATCTGCGCATCGCCATGGGTGTGCTGGCCGTTCTCGCCATCGGGCTGGGCCTGGGCTTGCGCGCCTTCCACCAGAAAGCGGAGGAAGCCCGCGCCCGCGATCACTCGCTGGACGGCGATCTGGCCCGCATCACCCTCGAACGCCAGGGCTACCAGGACCGGATGCGCCTGCCCGCCAACGCCCGGTTACTGGTTCAGGCCGAGGCACTCAACCATCTATTCGACGAGAAGGCTTTTTCCTGGACGCTGGCCATGGAAGACCTGGAAACCGTGCTGCCCGGCGGCGTACAGGTGTCTACCCTTGAACCGGTCCGCGCCAAGGACGGCCATATCACCCTGCATCTGCGCGTAATTGGGCCCCGCGACCGCGCCGTCGAGCTGGTACGCAACCTCGAGCACTCCCGGCGCTTCCTGATGCCCAGCATCGTGGGCGAAAACTCCGAGACCCAGGGCGGTCCGAACGAACAACTACAGCCGGTGAGCGCCTCGAGTCGCGTCAATCTCGATCTGCTGGCCGAGTACAACCCGGCCGCGCCCATCGAGCACAGAGCGGCAAAGCCGCTCGCTTCGGCAGAAGAAAATGCCCATAAGCCGGTGGCGATGCCGGTATCGGCCGGCCTCGAGCAGCATGCTACCCGCCCACCCTATACCGGCGTCTCCCAGCCGGGGGTCAACCGTTCCAAGCCCAATCCAGGAGCGATCCGATGAGCCGCCCTACCACTCCATGGCGTGAGCGCCTGGCTTCCCCGCTTACCTGGCATTATGCCGGCTTCGGCGTGCTGCTGGTGCTGGTCATCGGCCTCTCCATCCGCTTGGGATTCGACTGGGCCGCCACCAACGGCCACTCCACCGATGCCTTGGCGGGCAAGCAGGTCGAACTCAAGACTCTCGACCTTCAGACCGCTCCCTTGCGCGGTCTCAACAGCCGCATCGACGAGTCGCACTCCCAGATTCGGAACTTCTACAGCAAGCGCATTCCGGCCAACTACTCCACCATCGCCGCCCGCATCGGCGAACTGGCGGTCAACAAAGGGCCGGTGCGCCTGACCCGCGTCCAATACGCCCAGGGCCTTCCCGGAACCGATTTGACCGAGATACTGATGGACGCCGGCATCAGCGGCAGCTATCCCGAGATCATGCGCTTTGTGAACAGTCTGGAGCGCGACCAGACCTTCTTTGTCATTCGCGCCATGTCTCTGACCGGGCAGCAAGGCGGCCAGGTAAACCTGCGTTTGCGTGTTTCCACATGGCTCAGGCCAGCCGACGCCGAGGCCAGCGGATTGCCGCAGGCCAGCGAATTAGAGGCCAAACCCTCTCCTGACGGAAAGGAAGGCAAGTAGCCATGGCCCTGCCTTTGGGAACGGAAAAGAAGGGCCAGGTCTACCTGGTCATCGGCTTGTTCGCCGTCATCGTCGTCTTTGGCGGCTGGGAGATCTACGGCTTCTTCGCCGGCCCCACGCCGACTGCCCCCCCGGCCGCGGTCCCCGTGGTGCAATCCAGCGGAGCCGCAAAGCCCTCGTCCGCCAACCCGGACGCGCAAAAGCTCACCAACGCCGGCATCGACCCCTCGCTGCACTTTGCCAAGCTGGCCGAGAGCGAGTCGGTGGAGTACTCCGGCTCCGGCCGCAACATCTTCTCCGCCGAGTCCGCTCCGGTACACATCGAGGCTCCGGCCAAGAGCGCCCGCGCCAATCAGGCAGCGTCGAACTTGCCGCCGCCCAAGCCCGAACCGCCCAAGCCCCCGGCCATCGACCTGAAGTACTTCGGCTACGCCCAAACCAAGGACAAGTCCCTGCAAGCCTTCTTTGTCCACGGCGAAGACATCTTTGTGGCCAAGCCCGGCGACATTGTGGACCACCGCTACCGGGTAGACGTCATCCGCGCCGCCAGCGCCCAGATCACCGACCTGGGCTATAACAACACCCAGACTTTGCCGCTGATGGGGAATTAGTCAGAAGCTCTTAGCTAGAAGCTGAATCATGAGAACAAGCATCCCAATCCGCCACCGACCCCAACCTTCCGAAGAGGGTTACATCCTGATTGCGGTCATCTTCATGCTGGCGATTCTCATGATCTCCCTCTCCGTTGCCGCTCCCGCCATCAAGCGCGACATCCAGCGCGACCGCGAACTCGAAACCATGCAGCG
>JAATFE010000005.1 GCA_015655365.1 Terriglobales bacterium | reverse complement strand
GGGAAGTGTCGGCTCCATCTTCCAGGAGTTCTGGCCGGACATCTCGCGGAAGTTCCTCCACAAGGACCCGACCCGCGGCCTCGACGCCGAGGCGCGCGCCAAGGATGCAGCGGAAAAAGCAGCCAAGAGAAATTAGAAACAACCATTGGCCTACGGCGCGGCCCTTGTCAGGATTGCCACCCCCCGCCCAGTGCGCCATACAGTTGCACGAGGGCGAGCGCTTCGCCCTGTTGCGCGTTGACCAGTTTGAGCTGGGCGGCAAACAGGTTTGAATCGGTTGTCAATACTTCGAGATAGCCGGTAGATCCACCCTGGTAACGAATGCGCGCCAGGCGAGTTGCATCCTTTGCCGCGTCGACGAGTTTCTCCTGCTCCTCGCGATAAGTCCGCCGCTTGTTGAGCGCGATCAGTGCGTCGGATACGTCGCGAAATGCGCCAGCGATGGTCTTTCGATAATTGAGCACCATCTCTTCCTTGGTTTCCTGCGAAAGCTGAAGCTGGCCGCGAAGTTTTCCGCCTTCGAAGAGGGGCTGAGTCAGCGAGCCAATGCCGTAGATGGTTTTGCCAGCCGTGTCGAAGATGCTGGAGAGGCTGTCTCCGCCCACACCGCCCGAAGCGCTGATCGACAGGTTAGGAAAGAACTGCGCGCGCGCTACGCCGATTTGCGCATTGGCAGCGATGAGAGTCGCTTCCGCCTGCTGGATATCCGGACGGCGTTCGAGAAGCTGCGAGGGCAGGCCGGTGGGAAGGTCCTGCGGCGGAGGCGCAAGCGCATTCGCATCCTGGTGGGCAACAGGACCTGGATTCTCTCCGAGAAGAAGAGAGATTGCATTTTCCTCCTGTTGAATCTGTTCTTCGAGTTGAGGGATCTCCGAGGTTGCCTCGTAGAGCAATTGCTCCGACTGGCGGACATCGGATAGAGGCACCGACCCGCCGCTTTCCAGCGTCTTGGTGAGGGAGACAGAGTCCTGCCGCGCCTTGAGGGTTTCCTTGGTAATCGCAAGCTGGGCATCGAGCGCGCGGATTTGCAGATACGCGGCGGCTACCTGTTGCACAAGCGTCAATCGAATGGCGCGCTGCGCCCAAACTTGCGCCAGCAATTGAGCGCGGGCGGCTTCTGTCTGCTTGCGATAAAAGCCCCAGAAATCCGGCGTCCACGCAGCCGAAAGGCTGAGCGAGCCGTCTACCAGCGGACTGGGAATTTGCGTCCCAAGGGAGGATGGCAAGGTTGCGCCGATCCCGGTTCCGCCAACGGAGATGCTTGGAAACTGCTGAGAGCGGGTAATCCGGACCTGCGCTTGCTGCTCCAGGATTCGCTGGACCGCAATGCGCACATCGTAGTTGTTGGCGAGAGCCTTGCGAATCAGTTCCTGAAGTTCCGGCTCGCGATAGACCGCGGCCCATTGTTCATCGCCGAGCGAGTTCTTGGCATCGCTCGATATTTCGGCGCCATCCGTGCCGCGAAAGACAGGCGGGGCCGTCACATTGGGCCGTACATATTTCGGACCGACGTTGCAGCCGGCGAGGAGGCCGACGACGCCGGCGAGCAGGCTTAGCAGTACAGAACGCGAAGAGTTCATCATGCCTCACCTCCTTCTACGTCGGCATCTGCGGCAATTGCCGGGACTGGCTTGCCGGAGGGGACTCCGGGACCGCAGATGGAATCCATGGTGGTGTCCTTGCCGCCCCTCACCAGGCGATGCGAGAGGAACTCGACGACCGCGAATGTGACGGGGATGAAGATAAGGCCGAGGATTGTGGTGAATGTCATGCCTCCAACGACGACCGTACCGAGGATGCGGCGGGATGCCGCGCCCGAGCCACTGGCGGCCCACAGCGGCAAGCAGCCCACGATGAACGCCAGAGCGGTCATAACGATGGGGCGGAAGCGCAGGCGTGCCGCATCCAACGCGGCCTCGCAGATGCTCTCGCCGCGGTCGTAGTTCAATTTGGCAAACTCGACGATGAGGATGGCATTCTTCGCTGAAAGGCCGACGAGCATTACCAGGCCGATGGTCGCGAAAATGTCGTTCTCGAAATGCCGTGCGTGCAGCGCGACATAAGCTCCCAAAATCGCGACAGGCGTGCTGAGCAGGACACTGAAGGGCAGGGTCCAGCTTTCATAAAGCGCCGCAAGAATCAGGAAGACGAAGACCAGCGAGAGACCGAATACGGCCCACGATGGGACGCCTTTTTCCGCCTGCTGCTCCTGGAAGGACATGCCGGAATAGTCGAAGCCCGCGCCGGGTGGCATGGTCTCTTTGAAGACTTCCTCAAGAGCTTTTCGGACCTGGCCCGAACTGTATCCGGGTGCGCCGGTGATGTTCAACTGCGCCGCATTGAATTCGTTGAATCGGTAAATGAACTCGGGGCCGGTGATCTGGCTGACTTTGACAAGCGAACTTAGCGGAACCTGGCTGCCGTTGGCGCTTCGGACGTAGTACTGGCCGATATTCGCGATGTTGGTTCGGGAGGTGCCTTCCGCCTCGACGTAGGTCTGCCATTGGCGGCCGAAGCGATTGAAGTAATTGACGAGATAGCCGCCCATGAAGGTTTGCATGGTGGTGTAGATGTTGGTGAGATCGACTTGCTGCTGGAGCGCCTTCTCCTTGTCCACATCGGCATAGAGCTGGGGAACGGCCGGCTGATAGGACGGAATGGCGGCCGCGATCTCCGGACGTTTGGAGATGGCGCCGAGGAACGTAAAGACATTCTTTGTCAGCGCTGTTGGATCGTCGGAACCGGAGCGGTCTTCGAGGATCATGGTAACGCCGCCGGAAGTTCCGATTCCGGGGATGGAGGGCGGCGGGAACGCGAAGGCGATGCCGTCCGGATTTCCGGCGAGCTGTTTCTGGAGGTTGCCCTGGATGTATTCGAGTTGCTCCTCCTTGGACTTGCGCACGGCCCAGGGCTTGAGACTCACGAAGAAGAAGCCCGAGTTCGTACTCTGCACCTGAGTTAACAGCGAGAAGTTCGTGACGGCGATGACG
>JAATFE010000021.1 GCA_015655365.1 Terriglobales bacterium | reverse complement strand
TCTGCGCACGGAAACCACCGACAGTCCCTTTACCAACCTGCTGACCAAAGGCGAAGTGCTGGAGATGCCGATTGGGCACATGGAAGGCAACTACTTCTGCACGCCGGAGGATTTGCAACGGCTGGAATCCGAGGACCGGATTGCATTCCGGTATGTCACACCGGACGGAGAGATTACGCCGGAAGCCAATCCGAACGGCTCTTTGAGCAATATTGCGGGCGTTCTGAATGAAAAGAGAAACGTTCTGGGCATGATGCCGCATCCCGACAGATCGAGTGAAAAGCTGCTCGGCTCGGCGGACGGATGGAAGGTATTCGCTTCCATGATCGAGACATTGGCCACGCGTTAACGATCGACATTATCAGCAGACATTATCAGCATCTGATCCATGGGGTAGACGACGGGGCAGCCGGCCTGGAAATGTCGCTGGCCATGGCGCACGAAACCGCGCGAGATGGCTATAGGCCCAATCCGCCATCCACAGCCAGAATCTGACCGGTAACGAAGCTGGGGCCGGTGGCAAAAAAGAGTACGGCCTGGGCCACATCCTGGGCCGTGCCGTTGCGCTGCATGGGAGTTTTGGCGGCAAAACGGGCAGCGGCCTCCCTGGGATCCGTATCGAATTCAATCCATCCAGGCGCAACGCAATTGACGCCGACCTCGGGCGCAAAGGCCTTGGCCATGGCCTGGGTGAGCATGTGGAGCGCGGCCTTGGATGCGCAGTAGTGGGCATGGCCCGCCCAAGCCTGAAGTCCCCCCAGAGAGCCGATATTGACGATTCTTCCCTGCACCGCGCGCAGATGAGGCAAAGCCTCGCGCGCCACCAGGAAAGGGCCACGGGTATTGGTCTCGAAGACCGTATCCCAAGCGTCGAGGCTGATGCTTTCAAGGGGGGCAGAGGCGAAAACGGCGGCGTTGTTGACGAGCACGTCCAAACGGCCAAACGCGGTAACAGTGGCGGCAATGGCGGCGCGCACGGAAGCTTCCGAGCGGATGTCGCACTCCACGGCGAAAGCGCGATTGCCGAGGTCTTCGATCTCGCGAACTGCCTGGGCCGCCTCGGTGTGGGAGGTGCGGTAGATAATGGCGATGTCGGCGCCGGCCTGGGCAAGAGTGAGCGCAATTCCCCGCCCGATGCGCCGAGCGCCCCCGGTAACCAGTGCCGATTTTCCGCTGAGGATTTGGGTTGGCATCACAGGGTCGAAGAGACCGCCAGGTTTGTGGATGATTGAGATCTGTGGTCTCCCACCTTAGGCGCGATGAAACTGCGCCGAAGGTGGGGCACCCGGCCTACGAGGTTGCACCCAGTCACAGGTTATTTTGGCTGAGGCTGGGTGGGCGGATTGTCTTTGGGCGCATCCTTGCCGGCATCCGCGGCTTCGTCGTGCTTCTTGTAGATGGAATACTGCTCGCCCGGGCGCTTCATCCTGATCTCGATGGCCATGTTGGCCTTGTCGATCTTGAAGTCCTCGCCAAAAGTCTGAAAGCCCTTGGCAATCACCTGCATCCGCACCACATCGCCGATAACCATGACGTCGATGACGGCCTTGCCATCCTCGTTGGTCTTCAGCTCCATGTTGCCTTTGTCCTTTTCGCCCTCCATAGGGTGAAAGATGACCGCGGCATTTTCGATGGGCTTGCCGCTGGCATCGCGGACGACGCTGACCTCGATGCGCCCGGTGATCGGCGGAGACTTATACTTGCGGCCGCGCTTGGAATTGTCCTGTTGGGCGCCGGCGGCGAGAGAGCTGACGAGCAGGCCGAATACGGCCACGATGACGCTGAGACGAATGAAAGAGCTGCGACGCATGGAAATCATTCTATCGTGTCGCCCGCCGGGCCTGCGGTTCCTGCGGCCAACTTATTATGAGCGTTCCCATTGCTGCGTCCGACGAGGAGTTCCTAGAGCGGTTTGCGGCGATCTGCGACGCTTCGATCAGGAAAGGACTTGCGGGGGGAGACGGATGAGAATGAATGCCTACATACCCTGCCGATCATCGCGCAGGTATTCGTGAGCGTAATTCACTCATATTTTAACAAGATTTGCTTGACAACGCGGCGGCAGCTTGCCTATTGTTAGCAATTGGAAGGCAAGAGTGCTAGCACCCTGCTGGCGGATCTGCTTGAATGGGTCCGCTGCTCTAAAGCTCGGAGCTTACTTGCGTAGATTCCGAAGGTTTTCTTCAAACAACACTCAAATCCCGCGGCTAGGGCTCAACCCTAGCCGCGCGTGAAGGAGAAGCGAAGCAATGGCAGCAACAACTGGTACGACGACCTTCACCCCGCTCCACGACCGCATCCTCGTCCGCCGTATGGAAGAGGGCGAGACCATCCGTGGTGGAATCATCATCCCCGACAGCGCCAAGGAAAAGCCCCAGGAAGGCGAAGTAATCGCCGTTGGCAAGGGCAAGTCGAACGACGAAGGCAAGACGTTTCCCCTGGACGTCAAGGCCGGCGACAAGATCCTTTTCGGCAAGTACTCCGGCACGGAGATCAAGCTTGACGGCGAGGAATTCCTGATCATGCGCGAGGAAGAAGTTCTCGGCATCGTGAAAAAGTAACTGCAGCCACGCTCCGCGCGTGTTTGCGGAGCTAGCGTGGTAGCGGAGTTAGCAAGTCAGCGAGTCAGCAGCATCGACCCCTGATCTCTGACCCCTGACAACCGATATCTGACAACTGATTAGGAGAGTTACAAGCATGGCAAAGCAGATTCTGCACGGTGAAGAATCCCGTCAGGCGATCCTGCGCGGCGTGAACACGCTGGCGGACGCCGTCAAGGCGACCCTTGGCCCCAAGGGCCGCAACGTTGTGATTGAGAAGAAGTTCGGATCCCCGACGATCACCAAGGACGGCGTGACGGTGGCCAAGGAGATCGAGCTTCAGGACCCGCTGGAGAACGTCGGTGCGCAGTTGGTGCGTGAAGTTGCATCGAAGACCTCGGACGTGGCCGGCGACGGCACCACGACAGCGACGGTCTTGGCCCAGTCCATCTTCCGTGAAGGCGTGAAGACGGTTGCGGCCGGCGCAAACCCGACAGCATTGAAGCGCGGCATTGAAAAGGCCGTGGCGACGATTATCGGTACGCGCGACAAGGACGGCAAGTGGACCGACGGCGGCGCCCTGGGCAAGCTTTCGAAGCCCGTGGACGAGGGTTCGGTAGCCCAGGTGGGCGCAATCTCGGCCAACGGCGACCAGGAAATCGGCGACATCATTGCCGAGGCAGTGAAAGTTGTGGGCAAGGATGGCGTCATCACCATCGAAGAGTCCAAGACCATGCACACCGGTCTGGAGACGGTCGACGGCATGCAGTTTGACCGCGGCTACCTGAGCCCCTATTTTGTGACCGACACCGAGCGCCTGGAAGTGGTTCTGGAAGATCCCTACATCCTGATTTTCGAAAAGAAGATCAGCGCGATGAAGGACCTTCTGCCCCTTCTGGAGCAGGTTGCGCGCGGCGGCAAGCCGCTCTTGATCATTGCCGAGGATGTTGAGGGCGAAGCGCTCGCGACTCTGGTGGTGAACAAGCTGCGCGGCACGCTGAACGTGGCTGCGGTGAAGGCTCCCGGCTTCGGCGATCGCCGCAAGTCGATCCTGGGCGACATTGCCATCCTGACCGGCGGCAAGGCCATCACCGAGGA
>JAATFE010000046.1 GCA_015655365.1 Terriglobales bacterium | reverse complement strand
GTCACGCCATCCGCGGCCAGCGTCGGCCCAAAGGTGTAAGTGCCCAGCGCGTTGGTGTTGTCGTCGAAGCCGCGGCGGCCAATGTGCGGTGCTCCCGCGCCGAACTTCACCAGGTGCCGCCCATGGGTCCAGGTCACATTGTCGTTGAACCTGAAGTTGTTCTCCGTTCCCAGCGAGTCGTTCTGCGCCGATCCGGAAGTGAAATCGCCGGACACGCTCACGCGCGCAGCTTCGACCAAATTGTTTTTGCGGCTCCAATCGTGCTCCACCACAATCGATGCCTGGTTCAGCAGGACCGCGGACAGGTTCGAGTCCACGTGGGCCACATAGTCGTCTTCGCGGTACTCGTTGTTATATCCGGCCGCGGCCAGCGTCTGTCCGCCCACGCCCTGGTTTTGCCCTGTCCAATCTTCGTAGCTGTACTGCACATAAGCGGAGTGCTTCTCTCCAAACTGGTGTGCGGCCCGCGTGCTGAATTCGGTGTCGCGCGTCGGCGCCGCAACGTTGGCCTGAAAGGCCCCATTGAGGTTGCCCGGCGTGGGCACAACGGTCGCGCTCACCACCGAGTCCAAATCCTCCTCGGCGCGATTGAACGAAATCAGGAAGCTGCTCTTCTGCGCCGCGGGAATCGGCCCGGTCACGTGTCCCTCGTAAACGCGCCGCTGTTCGAACGGCTTTGAGGGCGCCAGCGCGTTCTGCGCATTCAACGCCGAGTCGCGGAATAGAAAATTGAACTGCCCGTGGTAGTGTTCGGCGGCGGACTTGGTAATGATCTCCATCTGCCCGCGGCCTGGGTAGTAGTACCGCGCCGAGTAGGGGTCCTGGTTGATGCGGACTTCCTGCACGGCCGAAGCGGAGACGCTGGCTCGGTTGGCTTCCACTCCATCCACGATCAGGCCGCTGCCGCCCGTCGCGCTCGCGCTGTCGTCCAAAAATGCGCTCATCGCCGTGGCGTAGTCGTTGTCGAAAATCGGCAGGGACTTCAGATCCTGCGACGTCATCACCGAGGTATCGCGGTTCTCCTCCGGTGCGGTCAGGTCCGTGCTGTTGTCCGCGTTCACCTGGACCGTTGTCGCGAGCGATGCGATAGGCAGCACGATGCGCAGCGACGAAGGCAGGCGCAACGTGACGGCTGAAGCAGATGCGGCGGTCACTCGAACCGGCGTACGAACAGTTCCAAATCCGGGTTCCGAAACGACCAGTGTGTAGTTGCCGGCGTGCGGCGCAACCATCTCGAAGCTGCCATCGCTGGCAGAGTGATTCTTGACCACGACAGAGCCGTCGGGCTCCACCAGGTCGACTTCGGCGCCGGGAACAATGGCGCCGGTGGGGTCCGCAACCATGCCATGAACTGCCGCGGGGGCAGGGGGAGCAGGTGTAGCGGGATTGCAAGCCAAAGCAGCGGCTGGCGCAAGCAGGATGAGTGCGAGAGCAAGAGAACGCATCGGGTAAATCTCCAAGGCAAACACAATGTGAAACAGAAAAAAGCAACAAGAATTCGTTCGACCGCACATGCGATGCTTCAATTGGAGTGCACCCGTGGCCAACTCGGGTGCCGGCGCAAAACTCATTGTTTCCCGCACGCATTCGTGCTGGGATATGCAGAGCAACAGGCGAGATCGCAGAATGCCGCGTGCCTCTCCGGTGCGTGCGAATGAGGCTTATACGCGGCGTTTCCGCAGCCTGTTCTTATGAACCAATCTTTACAGGGCTGAGTACCGTTGTCCACTCTGCCGCGGAGTCCACCACCACATCGGGCGGCGTCTCCATCAGGTTCTGCGGACCAAACCCGAAGGCGCAGCCCAGGCTCCAGGTCCCGGCGTTTCGTGCCACTTGCACGTCCACCTTGCTGTCGCCAATCATCACCGTTTCCTCCGGCGTCGCCCCGGTCTCCTCCATCAAAGACCGCAGTCCCTCGGGATCGGGCTTTTTCGTCTTGAAGCTGTCGCCCCCGTAGACGTGCAGAAAGTAGCCGGCCATTCCCAGCCCTTCGCAGATGCCTTGCGCCGGGCGAACCGGCTTGTTGGTCAACACTGCCATCGCCCTGCCGCCCTTTTGGTCGTGCAGCGCGCGCAACGCCGCTAGCGCCTCGATCACCCCATCGTAGGCGTAGGTAAAGTCCAGCTTGTGTTCGCGATAGTACCCCAGGAAATAGGCGTATGCCCGGGCTTGCAACTCTTCATCCACCCGGTCCGGCGTAACGCCGCTGCCGTGGGCCAGCGCCCTCCGCATCAGCATCGGCGCGCCGTTGCCCACATAACCGGCAACCAGCGGGTCGGGCAGTGTCTCGCGGCCAACGTGAGTCAGCGCGGCGTTCACGCTGTTGCAAAGATCCTGTGCGGAGTCGATCAAGGTTCCATCCAGATCGAAAACCAGCAGCTTCAACGATTCAACGGGAATGGGACGAAAAATACGATGCATGATTCCAGTTTAATCGAGGCGCATTGCCGCCCGTTCTCAACCTGAGACGGAGAGGCAGGGCAACCGCATAACCGCTTGTCGTTTCCCGTGTTGATTCTCTTTCCTGCTGAAACGATGATCTTCCGCCTTGCTCCCGGAG
>JAATFE010000292.1 GCA_015655365.1 Terriglobales bacterium | reverse complement strand
TTCAATGCAATCGCCGTGGAGATGCTTGGACGAGCCCGCACGCAGGGGAAACTGGTGGTTTCAGCGCCGGTTTATTCGGAGTTGATGGGCGGCCCATTGCGAGACGAAGCCGCTTTGGACAACTTTTTCGCAATCACCGAGGTCGCAGTCGACTGGAATGTCGGAGAAGAGATTTGGCGCGAAGCGGGGAAAGTGTACCGGAGGTATATCGATCGCCGCAGCCGCAGCGGGGGACAGGCGCCGAGGCGCATTCTCACCGATTTTCTGATTGGCGCACATGCGGCGGTCAGGGGATATAGCCTGCTCACATTCGACCGGCAGCTCTACGCCGCTGCATTCCCTGAGTTGAAGATCTTGCCGAATTGAAGCAACTCCATACTCTTATGGCCACAGTTTTTCGGCGCGGCCGGAGATCAGGATGGGGATGCCGTCCACGATGGGGTAGGAGCGGGCGCAGACGGCGCAGACCAGATGAGCCTCGCCCAGGCGCAGAGCGCCCAGGCAGGCGGGACAGGCAAGCTGGTTGAGGATCGCGGGATCGAGCTGAGCAGGAGGGAGCATCGGGAATGCTACTCGACAGCCGCAACAGAGCTGGCCTGCGGCGCGGCGGAAACGGCCAATTTGGAAGCCGTAGGATGCTCGGCACGATTGGCGAATTCGGCTTCGATGCGCTCGTTGGTGCCAGCCTTGGCAAACTCGTAGGCTACGCGGATGCCGTTGAAGATGGCCTTCTCGTTGGAGGAGCCGTGGCCGATGATGCAGATGCCGCGGACGCCGAGCAACGGAGCTCCACCGTACTCGGTGTAGTCGAGGCGGCGGCGGAATTCGTTGAAGGCGCGGCGAGAGAGCAACGCTCCCACCTGGGCGGTAACGGTGCGGGTGAGGGATTCGCGCAGCACGTCGCGGACAAAGCGCCCCACGCCTTCGCATGTCTTGAGCGCCACGTTGCCCACAAAGCCGTCGCAAACAATGACGTCGGCCTGGCCGCTGAAGATGTCGCGGCCTTCGACGTTGCCGACGAAGTTGATGGGCAGCGCCTTGAGCAGGGGGAAGGCTTCGCGGGTGAGTTCGTTGCCTTTGGACTCTTCTTCGCCAATGGAGAGCAGGCCGACGCGCGGCTCCTTGATCTTGAGCACGCTGCGGGCATAGATTTCGCCCATCACGGCAAACTGCTCCAGATTGTAGGGCTTGCAGTCCACATTGGCGCCCACGTCGAGGAGCACGCAGGGATTTCCCTTGGAGCTGGGCATGGGAGTTGCCAGGGCCGGGCGGTCGACGCCGGGCATGGCGCCGAGCACCATTTTGGCCGTGGCCATGGCCGCGCCGGTGTTGCCCGCGGTGACAAAGCCAGCAGCCTTGCCTTCGCGCACGAGTTTGAGCCCCACGCGCAACGAACTGTCGCGCTTGGTGCGAACGGCGTGCGCCGCCTTCTCCTCCATGCCGATGCGTTCGGAGGCATGATGGATGACGATGGGCAGGTCTTCGTTATCGAGATGCTCGTCGAGCAGGTCGCGCAGATCGGGCTCCGGCCCCACGAGGTGCACCCTCACCGGCAAAGCACGGCAAGCGAGGATAGCGCCACGAATTTCGGGCTCCGGAGCTTTGTCTGAACCAACAGCGTCAAGAACAATGTCTATGAGCATTTTGCGCCCAGCTACTTTGCCGGTTCCTTGACGTCGAGGACGGCGCGGCCCTTGTACTCTCCGCACTTGGCGCAGGCGCGATGGGGCAGCTTCTTCTCATGGCAGTTGGGACACTCGGAAACGCCGATGGCCGACAAAAAGTCGTGAGAACGGCGGATAGCGGTACGGCGCGTTGAATGGCGCCTTTTCGGATTAGGCATGATGCAATTCCTTTCGTATCTCGACCCGCAACAGCGGACACCAAACACAAGGTATTGGCGGCCTTTCGGCACGGGCGGAGCACCCTTCGATTCTCGGGGGCTGATTATTCAGGACTTAATCCGGCTGCCGAGCCCAGCCAGCGCTTGCCAGCGGGGGTCGCTCGGACCCACATCGCAGGAGCACGCTTGACTGTTGCGGTTCACACCGCAGCGCGGGCAAAGTCCTTTGCAGTCAGGCTTGCACAGCGTTCTGACCGGCAGGGACAAAAGCACCTGCTCGCGCAGCACATCCTCAAGCAAAAGACTGTCTCCTTGATAATAACCGATTTCGGTTTCCGGCGCAGTTATGGAGCGCTCGGGCGCGTCTGCGTCCACTCCGATGGGCCGGAAGATGAGGTCGAACTCGGCGGTAAGGGGAATCTTGACCGGATCGATGCAGCGCGCGCACGGCACCTC
>JAATFE010000307.1 GCA_015655365.1 Terriglobales bacterium | reverse complement strand
TTCCCACCCTGTCGTATTTCTTATGGGCCGGATCAGTAAGATCGTCGCTGGTGTGTGCCGGAGTTTTCACAAGCAGGTTATTGATTCTGTCACAGCAAATAGCTATACTCCGCATCGTTGCGGCTGAATCTCCAATTGCGCACGGGGGTGGCGATGGGCTTGGAAGATTTTCTCAAAGACGAATTGCAGCATGTGCTTCCCATCAAGTTGGGAGGCAAATCCGAAGCCAGCGGAACCGCGGGTACAGGGGGCGCGGAAACCGGGCCCTCGGCAACATCCGCAACACCCACTTCTTCCAAGGGAACAGGGCGAACGCTCTTGATTCACGGCTACTCGGCGAGCGGCGCAGATTTGGCGCCGTGGCGCGATGCGCTGGAGAAGGCCGGGATCGACACGGCTCCAATCGCCATCGGAAACTACGTCACGCTGAATAACGAAGTAACCATCAAGGATCTGGGCGAAGCATTCGACCGGGCGCTGCGACTGACTCCGTGGAGCGATGGAAGCAAGGACGACTCGTGGACCTTCGACGCCATTGTTCACTCCACCGGCATGTTAGTGCTGCGCCAATGGCTCGCCAGCGATCCGTTTCCGAGAGACGATCCGCGCAGCCGCATCCGGCGATTGAAGCATTTGGTGGGGCTTGCGCCTGCGACCTTCGGATCGCCCCAGGCCCGCGAAGGCCGCAGTTGGCTGGGCGCGCTGATCAAAGGGAACAAGACCCTGGGGCCCGACTTTCTCAATGCCGGAGACCAGGTGCTGGATGGGTTGGAACTGGCCAGCAGGTACACATGGCAACTGGCGCACGAGGATATGTTGTGCGCCAGCCCGCTTTACGACAAGGGAGCAAACACGCCGTATGTGACGGTGTTTATCGGCAACATCGCCTATCAAGGGATCGATGTGTTGGCGAATCCGCCGGGCTCCGACGGCACCGTGCGCTGGGCGGGATGCGCGCTGAACACCCGCAAGGTCAGCGTCGATTTTCGCCGCCAGCCGAGACTAAAAGACGCCAATGGCAATCCCACGCGATGCAACATTACGCCCTGGGAAAACACGCGGCTTGGCTCGCCGGTGATCGCGGTCGAGGGCCAGAACCACGGCACGATTGTGGAGAGTCCCGACCCCACGGTCGTTAATCTCGTGAGCCGCTTCTTCCAGATTGCGGACGACGATGCTTATGGGCAATGGGAGAAAGAAGCGCTGGGATTTGGCGCCCCAGCCCTGGCCAAGATGAATGCGGCCAGCCGCAACGGCGACGACGGAGGCGCAGGCTGGCAGCAACTGATTGTGCACGCGGTGGACGATCACGGCGACGGCGTCAACGATTTCAACCTGCAACTCTATCTTGGCGACAGCCTCGACCAATCGGACGATGCGGGTTTTCATGCCGTGCCCTTGATTGCCGACACGTATTCCCGCGACGGAAGCTATCGCTGTTTCTACATTCGCTTGTCGGATGAGATGCTGGCGATCAATACGCCCGGCGGGAAGAAACAAAAGCTGTGGCTCGAACTGATCGCCTCCAGCGGTTCCGCTCTGCTGGAGTACGAAGCCTACACCAACCACGATGGGAACGCGCAGAAACTGACGATCGATCATCTCGGCGGAAAACCCGTGAAGCTCGATATCACGAGCCTTGCGCAAGGCGATCAAACGCTGCTGTATCCCTACACGACAACGCTATTGGAGATCTTTGTCGAACGCGAACCGCTGCCGTTGGATGCGGTGAGTCAGCTCTTCACTTTCTTGCCGTGACTTGCTGCGATACAGAGCGAAATAGATAGGACGATGAAAAGAGGCCGGCTACACGCAGATGCAGCCGGCCTCATGTTGGTTAGATGGAGAGATTCATCATGCGGTTGAGGCGTTGAACAAAGGTGGCCGGATCTTGCAATGGCACGCCTTCCATGAGCAGCGCCTGATCCAGAAGCAGCCACGCGGCATCTTCTGAAACAGCATCGTCGTGGCGCACCAGCAGCTTTTTCACAATCTCGTGATCGGGATTGATCTCCAGCGTGGGCTTGGGCGCAGGAACGTTTTCCTGTCCCATGGCGCGCAGCATCTGCTGCATCTGCATGGAAGGCTCTTCCTCGTCGCTGACGATGCACGAAGGGCTGTCCGCCAGCCGCACCGATGCGCGCACATCTTTCACGCGATCGCCGAGCGTGGCCTTCAGCTTTTCGAGAAGCGGCTTCAGGGCCTCGGTCTGGTCCTTTTCCGCCTCGTCCTTTAGGTCTTCGCCGGTAGCGGCCTTGTTCACGGCCTTCAGATCGATCTCGCCATACTTGTCGACGCCGCTGAAGACGATCTCGTCGATGTCGTCGTCGAGAATGAGAACCTCGATCTCCTTCTTCTTGTAGATCTCCAGAAGCGGCGAGGTGCGCAGCAGCGACTCCGCGCCGCCCGTGATGTAGTAGATGCTCTTCTGCCCTTCCTTCATGCGCGATTTCACGTCGGCCAGGCTGGTGAGTCCTTCCACCTTGGTCGATTTGAAGCGCACCAGATCAAGCAGCGTTTCGCGGTTGGCAAAGTCGCCGTAGAGGCCTTCTTTCAACGGCCGGTTGAATTCGGCGATGAACTTGAGGTACTTCTCCGGCTCGTTTGCGGCGACATTCTTCAGTTCCGAAAGAATCTTCTTCACGCTGGCGGTGCGGATGCTCGTTAGCACGCGATTCTGCTGCAAAATTTCGCGGCTCACGTTGAGCGGAAGGTCTTCGCTGTCGATAATGCCGCGCACAAAGCGGAGATATTGCGGTAGCAGCTCCTTGGCGTCGTCCATGATGAAGACGCGCTTCACATAGAGCTTGATGCCCACCTTGTATTCGGCCTGATACAGATCGAGCGGCGCCTTCGACGGAATGTAGAAGAGCGTGGTGTACTCCAGGCTGCCCTCGGCCTTGGTGTGGAACCAGAAGAGCGGATCTTCCCAATCGCCCGAGATGGATTTGTAGAGTTCCTTGTAGTCCTCGTCCGTCAACTCGCTCTTGGGCCGCCGCCACAGGGCGCTGGCCGCATTCACCTGCTCGGTGACGCGCGTTTTGATCGACTTCTTCTCGGCCTCGTTCCACTCGCTCTTGTCGTAGGTGAGGAAGATGGGGAAAGCGATGTGGTTGGAATACTTTTTCACAACCTCTTGCAGCCGCCAGCCGTTGGCATACTGCTTGCCCTCTTCGTTGAAATGGATCAGCACGGTGGTGCCGGCCACGGCGCGCTCCGCGGGCTCAATCTCGAATCCGGTTGAGCCGTCGCTGGTCCAACGCCAGGCCTTCTCTTCGCCGGCCTTGCGCGAGGTCACTTCCACGCTGCTGGCAACCATGAAGACGCTATAGAAGCCCACGCCAAACTGCCCGATGAGATTGGAATCCCGCTTCTCGTCGCCGGAGAGTTGCGCCAGGAAGGTTTTGGTTCCGGAGCGGGCAATCGTACCAAGATTCGAGACCAGGTCCTCTTCGTTCATGCCGATGCCGGTGTCGGCAATGGTGAGTGTTTGCTTCTCCTCGTCCAGTTCCAGATCGATCCGCGGCTCGAACGGGAGAGCCTTGTAGGCGTCCTCGGTCAGCGTCAGGTGGCGCAGCTTGTCCAGCGCATCGGAGGAGTTGGAAACCAGCTCGCGCAGAAAGATTTCTGGATGCGAGTAGAGCGAGTGGATGATCAGTTGCAACAGTTGACTGACTTCGGTTTGAAATTCGCGCTTCGACATAGATTTCATTTTCCCCAATATAGATAAATATAGAATGCGAGCCCGTCCCGGAGCGACGACCCTGCGCGAGACCCAAAAGGGCGCTGGAACGCTGATTCCGCTCTATAGCATTTTCGGAATTGCTGTAGACCGAAAGCACGCGGTTAAGTGCCTTTTTCCTCAAGAAAAAGGCGCCTTGCACGCCCCTTAAAAAGTCTATATATATATTCCGAAAATGCTCTAGCCCCGGCGTTTGCCGCGCGAGCCGGACTTCGCTCTGCCGCCTGCGCGCCGCGAAGGCTCCCGGACGGACGCAACCTGACGGAGAGCAGAGCGTCTTCCTTTGCTCCGGTGCACCACCGCGGGGTGAAGGATCGCTCTCATGCGCTGTTCCGCGGTTCCTGGTTCATCCTCATAGCGCGGATCGAGCATGGCGATGACCGAGGCAGCGCGGACGCGATAGAGCCTTGCCCACTGGCTCTGCACCAGGGATTGCTGCACGGCCCTCCAGTACTCGGCATCGCGTATGGCGGCGTCGCCCCGGTTGGAGTCGTTGTTGATCAGTTCCAGAAACTGGCTGAATTCCTGGAGGTTGACGCCCATCTGGTAGACCAGTTGGCTCAGGGCCATCTGCTGCGAGGCCGTCAAGCGATCGAAGTTGCGGCAGTAGCCCTTGGCATTGTAGGCGGCCTGGATCGCGGAGACGCGCAGCAGGCTGTCGGCTTCCTCGCTGGTGATTTGCGGCGTCAGGGTCTTGATTCTCTTGCGAAAGCCGCTCTTGTCCCACGCCGCCAGCCGCTCGTTGAACTCGCCGAGGATCGTTTGCAGCCGTTGCGGATCCAGACCGGCCGCTTGCCAAAGCTCAGCGGAGGAAGGCTCGATGAAGGGATGGGGATTGAGCGGGTCGCGCTGCGGGTGCTCTCGGGCGGGCAGGTCGAGACTGACCCCGGCGCCGATCAGAGGCTGGCCGGTTTTGGGATCGGGATACGCCGCCAGCACCCAGCCTTCGTGCCCGCGGTCCCGCAAAATCTCCATCAAGCCGCTCAAACGGAACTTCACATCGGCATTCGTGAAACCAAGCAGTTGTGCAACCGCATTCGTTCGAGGCATCGCCGGTGCAACTGTCTGCACGGCAGGGGCCGGCGGCGCGGGAAACGAATCCTGCGCGTTCGTGTATGCAGAGGGGAGCATTTGCCCGCCAGCCGGCAAAGCCATCGCCAATCCAAGAATCGCGCCGCGCCAATACAGGTTCGTGTCTCTCATGGTCTCAGGGTCCTTGCTCCGAGGCGTGCTTCCACAATGCCCGAAAAGTCCGCCCTTGGCAAGCAAGGAAGAGATGCCGGAACACAGATAGTATCGGCAGAAATGCGTCCGTTCATCGCGTCCGGGATCGGGAATTCTCAGCGGGGTGACTCAGCATCTTCCGCGTCCGGCCAAATGGGCATCGCAGCGCCCTCTCCCACCACGGTCGTCCACTCCCGCACACGCCAATTCCGGGGGATGCGCGCTCGTTGTTGCGTAGCTTCCGAAGCTTGCCATAATCTCTGCGATGCAGGGCGTAGGTCTCCGGCGTGACTCATGTCACAACCGAATCAAAGTAAGTTTCGCTAAACTTTCTCTTGAGGCAGTTGCCGAATAGATGGACCTATAGCTGTACAGCTTCTGGGATAGACCCTTTACGTTCATGCTCTGCCCTCAAATAATTCCCCGCGGATACCTATCGCTGCTTGCGCGGCGACGGAGGGTTGCCTCAGAGCGGCCCCATAGAATCCGCAGGCTGAAACATCGCAGATTTGCAGCCCAGTTGTGTTGACAAGGAGAATACTCGAAATGATCGCCAGGGAAATCAAGCCAGACATACTGTCATTGTCAGTTATCGATTGGGATAGAAGACTTTTTGACCAGTTGGTTCCTTTGCCGGAAGGAACCACTTATAACTCATATCTCGTCAAGGGAAGCGAGAAGACTGCGCTGATCGATACAGTCTATCCTCCCAACACGGCGGAGTATCTTGAGTTGCTGAAGAAGTCCGGCATTCAGAAGTTGGACTATATCGTCGCAAACCATGGGGAGCAGGACCACTCCGGCTCCATTCCCGCGGTTCTTGCGATGTTTCCGGAGGCCAAGGTCGTCACCAATGCCCGCTGCAAGGGGCTGATCGCAGAGTCTCTGCTGGTTCCCGACGACAAGTTCATCGAGGTCGCGGACGGAGACAAGCTCTCGCTGGGAAACAAGAGTCTGCGCTTCTTTCTGACTCCCTGGGTTCACTGGCCCGACACCATGGTGACCTATCTGGCCGAAGACAAAATCCTTTTCACCTGCGATTTCTTTGGCTCTCACCTGGCCAGCAGCGACCTGTATGCGCAGGATGAAGCGCGCGTGCACGATGCCGCCAAACGGTACTATGCGGAAATCATGATGCCCTTCCGCATGCACATCCAGAAACACCTGAAGAAGCTCGCTCCGCTCAAGATCGACATGATCGCTCCCGGTCACGGCCCTGTCTACGCGAGGCCTGCATTCATCCTCGATCTTTACAAGGACTGGTCCTCGGACAATCTACGGAAGGAAGTTGTCATTCCCTACGTCTCCATGTACGACAGCACCACGCAAATGGTGAGTTATTTGATCGACAGGCTCATGGAGAAAGGACTTACGGTAAGTCCGCATAACATGGTGGGCGTGGATCCCGGCCATTTTGCCAAGTCGCTGGTGGATGCGTCGACGGTGGTTTTTGCTTCTCCCGCGGTGCTGGCCGGGCCTCATCCGGACATCGTGAGCGCTGCCTACCTGATGAATGCGCTGCGGCCAAAGGCAAAGATGGTTTCGGTAGTCGGCTCGTTCGGCTGGGGCGGAAACATCGTCTCAACGCGGATCGTCGAGTTGTTATCTGGATTGAAGAAGCAACTGCATTTCCTCGACCCCGTTCTGATCAAGGGCCTGCCCAAGGAAGAAGACTTCAGAGCCTTGGATCGCCTGGTGGAAGAGATATACCAGGCCAATCTGCAATTGGATGTTGCCGCGCCAGCTAAGTCGCTGTAACTAACGAAAGCAAGGGTTCGCTTATTCGAAATGCCCCGCGTTTTGAAGCGCGGGACATTTCGGAGCTATTCAGATCCTTCCCATCGCCGTCCTGGCGCGATACACCTCCAGAAATGCACAAGCATCAGGAGTAGTCTGAAGGTTCAGGGAGTTGCTCTCCCAGGGACGGAGCTTGCCGTGAATTTGATGATTGTCGAGAGCCCGAACAAGGTAAAGAAGATCAAGACCTTGCTGGGATCGGGATGGGATGTTGCCGCCAGTGTGGGCCATGTGCGCGACTTGCCGCAGAAATCCCTGGGCGTGACGACGCCGGACTACAAGCTTCAATACGAATTCACGGAGCGCGGCAAGGGCGTGGTGGATGGCCTGAAAACCCGCGCCGAACGCGCCGAAACCGTCTACCTGGCCACCGATCCGGATCGCGAAGGGGAAGCGATTGCGTGGCATCTGAAAGAGACCCTGAAGCTCAAGCAATACCAGCGCGTCACCTTCGACGCCATCACGCAAGACGTCGTCACCAAGGCCCTCCAGAAGCCTCGGCAGTTGGACATGAATCTGGTCCATGCGCAAGAGGCGCGGCGCGGCGCGGACCGGCTGGTGGGCTACAAGGTATCGCCCGCGCTTTCGCGGCAAACCGGCATCTCCCGCCTCAGCGCCGGGCGCGTGCAGACCGTGGCGGTTCGGCTGGTGGTGGAGCGGCAGCGCGAGATCGAGAACTTCATAACCACCAAGCACTTTGGCGCCGAGGCCATCTTCGAGGATGGAAAATGGACGGCGCAATGGGACACCGCGCCCTTCCTGAAAAAGGGCGAGAAGTACATCATGGACTCCGCGCTGGCCGAGCGGGCCGCGCAGTGCCGCAAATTCACGGTCATCAACGCGGCCACGAAAAAAGCCAAGCAAGCGCCGCCCGCTCCATTCACCACGTCCACGCTGCTCCAAGCGGCCAGCGTCACGCTGGGATACAAGCCCGACCAGACCGCGCAGCTCGCGCAGAAGCTCTTCGAGCAGGGCCTGATCACGTATCACCGCACCGACAGCCAGAATTTCTCCGCCGAAGCTCTCACGGAGATTCGCGCTTTTGCGCAAGCCAACCAACTCCCCATTCCGGCCAAGGCGCGCACCTTCAAGTCCAAGGCCAGCGCGCAGGAAGCGCACGAGGCCATTCGCCCCACGCACCTGGATGAGCGCGCCGCCGGCGAGGACGAGGCGCAGCGCAAGCTCTATTCGCTCATCTGGCACCGCGCTGTTGCCTCGCAGCTTGCCGATGCCGAATACAGCGTGAACACCTTGCGCCTGGAGTCGCAGCAGGAAGAGCAGAAATTCTTCTTCAAGAGCACGGGCCGCACGCTTGTCGTTCCCGGCTGGCGCGGCCTCACCGCCAAGGACGCAGCCGAAGATGCCGACGAGCACGTCGAAGGCAAGGACGACGACAACGGCAAAGTCCCGGCGCTGGCTATTGGCACAGAGCTTGAGTCGACCAGCACCCGCGTGCTGAACAAGCAGACCAAGCCGCCCAACAGCTATACGCAGGCCAGCCTCATCAAGAAACTGGAAAGCGAAGGCATCGGGCGGCCTTCCACTTATCCTGCGATTTTGAAAAATGTTTTGACGCGCGGCTATCTCCTCGAAGGCAAAAAGATTCTCTCGGCCTCCGATCTGGCCAAGCTGCTGATCGACGCGCTCACCGGCAGTTTCCGGTTTGTCGAATACGACTACACCCGCGCCCTGGAGCAGGAACTGGACGACATTGCCAGCGGCAAGGCTCTTTACCTGGCGGTGGTTTCAGCGCTCGATGCGCAGCTTACGGAGGAACTGGGCAAGTTTCACATTGAGCCGCGGCCGGAGTTTGCCGCGCATCGGTCCGCGGGCGAGGCTCCAGCCGCCGACAGGCCCGGCATTCCCTGCCCCAAGTGCAAGATCGGCCGACTGCGCCGTCCCGAGGGAAGAGACTTTTTCGGCTGCGACCAGTTCCGCCAGGGGTGCACCTTCATCGTCGGCGCCGTCGTTGCCAAAAAGGAGCTCACCGACAACCAGATCGAGACCTTGTGCACCAAGGGAAAGACCGCGCTGTTAAAGGGCTTCACGAGCAAGCTGGGCAAGCCCTTCGATGCTTATCTCGTTTGCAGCGAAGC
>JAATFE010000407.1 GCA_015655365.1 Terriglobales bacterium | reverse complement strand
TGGGCGGCATCAACGCCAGCATTCTGCCCACGCCGATGCTGAACGTGCTCAACGGCGGCGCGCATGCCGACTCGAACGTAGACTTTCAGGAATTCATGATCATGCCGGTGGGCGCGGAACGTTTCTCCGATGCGCTGCGCTGGGCCGCGGAGACCTTCCACACGCTGAAGGGCGTGCTCAAGAAGAAGGGCTACAACACAGCAGTGGGCGACGAGGGCGGCTTTGCTCCTTCGCTCAAGTCGAACGCCGAAGCTATCGAGCTCATTCTCGAGGCCATCACTCTGGCCGGCTACAAGCCCGGCGAGCAGATTGCCATCGCTCTCGACCCTGCTTCCAGCGAGTTCTATAACAAGGAAGTCGGCAAATACATCTTCAAGAAGAGCGACAAGCGCGAGCTGACCAGCGAACAGATGGTCGACTTCTACGCCGACTGGGCTCGTCAGTATCCGATCGTCTCGCTCGAAGACGGTTTGGCCGAGGACGACTGGGCAGGCTGGAAGCTGCTGACCGACAAGCTCGGCAGCCGCATTCAGATTGTCGGAGACGATCTGTTCGTAACCAACGTAAAGCGTCTGCAGCGCGGCATTGAAGAGGGCGTGGCCAACTCGATCCTCATCAAGGTCAACCAGATCGGCACCGTCACCGAAACCCTGGAAGCGATCGAACTGGGCCGCCGTTACGGCTACACTTCGGTCATCTCCCACCGTTCGGGCGAGACGGAAGACACCTTCATCGCCGATTTGGCTGTGGCTACCGGCGCGGGCCAGATCAAGAGCGGCTCCGCCAGCCGCACCGACCGCATCGCCAAGTACAACCAGTTGCTCCGTATCGAAGAGGAACTGGGACAGGGCGCAACCTACCTGGGCATCGAGAGCATCAACTACAACGACTAGGTCTTTGACCGGATGATTTTGTGCGTTGAGTTCGTGGTGCCGCTTCATGCTGTCAGAGATCGAGTTGCTGTTTGTGCCTGATTGAACAAAGGGAGGGAGCCACGGCTTTCTCCCTTTGTTTTTGTTCGCTCCTGTGATGCAGCCCCTCGCTCCCCAATCCCCTGACGGTTTATTCTGAAATGGAACATTCGATTTCTTCCCGAGGTGTTTTTTGTCCATTACCAAGCGTCCTATCGTTCTGACCATCCTCGACGGATGGGGTTATCGTCCGGAAACTGCCAACAACGCCATCGCGTTGGCCAAGAAGCCGACGTACGACACGCTGATACGCGAGTACCCCAACACGCTGATCCAGGCCTCGGAACACTTTGTGGGCCTGCCCGACGGACAGATGGGCAACAGCGAAGTGGGTCACTTGAACATCGGCGCAGGACGCATTGTGCAGATGGACATCACCCGCATCGACGTGATGGTGGCCAAAAACACCCTCAAGGACAATCCGCGGGTTATTGCCGCCTTTGAGCACGCCCGCGAAAAGGGCCGCGCCCTGCACCTGCTGGGGCTGGTCTCCGATGGCGGCGTCCACTCCCACGAGGAGCATCTCTATTGCCTGCTGCGGGCCGCTCGCGAGTTCGGCCTGACCAGGGTCTTCGTCCACGTCTATCTGGACGGACGCGACACGCCGCCTCAATCCGGCGCCGATTACGTGGCCAAGCTCGAGCAGAAGATGCGCGAATACGGCGTGGGCAAGATTGCGTCGGTGAGCGGAAGATATTATGCCATGGACCGCGACAAGCGCTGGGAGCGCCAGCGCAAGGCATTCGACGCCATGGCGCTGGGCAAGGGCGAGTGCAACACGGCTACCCATGCGGTGGACGCCATTCGCGCCAGCTACAACGCCAGCGTCAACGATGAGTTTGTGATTCCCACGACCATTGTGGATGAGAACAAGAAGCCGGTGGGCCTGATCCAGAGCGAAGACGCGGTGCTCAACTTCAACTTCCGCGCCGACCGCGCTCGCCAGGTGACCCGCGTGCTGACCCGCGAGAGCGGCATCAACAAAGAAGGCGGCCGCAACCTGGACGCCTGGGAAGCGCTGGACCAGATCATTCCGCGCAGCGAGCTGCCGACGAGGCTGCACTACACCTGCATGACACAGTACGACGAAAAGTTCGAGCTGCCCATTGTGAGCCCGCCGCAGTCGATGGAGCACCTGCTGGCCAACATGCTGGCCGAGGCCAACATGCGCAACCTGCGCACCGCCGAGACGGAAAAGTTTGCCCACGTGACCTTCTTCTTCAACGGAGGGCGGGAAAAGCCGTTCGGCGGCGAAGAGCGCATTCTGACTCCCTCGCCCAAGGTGGCTACCTACGACCTGCTGCCGGAGATGAGTTCGGTGAAGGTGGGCGACAGCATTGAAAAGGCCATTCTCGATGCCTCGTTCGATGTAGTGATTTCGAACTTCGCCAATCCCGACATGGTGGGACATACCGGCGTGCTGCCGGCGGCGATCAAGGCTGTGGAGGCGGTCGATCTGCAACTGGCGCGCATCTACAAGGCCGTAAAGCAGCGCAACGCCATCTGGCTGGTGACCGCCGACCACGGCAACTGCGAGACCATGGTCGACCCCATCACCGGCGAACCGCACACCGCGCACACCACCAACCCGGTGCCGTTCATCTATGTGGCCGATGAGGCCAAGAACTTCCGGCTGCGGACAGACGGATCGCTGCGCGACCTTTCGCCGACGATTCTCAGAATGCTCAACCTGGAACTGCCCAAGGAGATGAGCGGGCGGGATATGCGGGTAGCATTGGCCAAGTAACTCCGGTACTCACTCGGACCAGAAAGGCGAGGCTTCGGCTTCGCCTTTTTTGTTTCTCGGAAGCGCGAGACAGTTGGGGAGTTTTACAGGCGTACAGCAACTGTAACTCCGTGGAGTGGCCTCCTGGAAACTATTGGAGCGGCTGGAGTTATGCGGGCCAGCACAGCTTCACGGGCGAAAACGGCGGTTTTTCGATCCACGGGGAGACTTGAAGAGATAACTGAAGATTCCAGATGAGTTATCTCGCCCCAGAGCGATCAATAAGTGGGGATGGAAGACTACTTTTTCTTCTGCAAAGGCGGCGAAGGCCTTCCGCAATTGGCGCTTTGGATGAAATAAGGCCACTTCTTTGCCGCGGCTTCGATGCACCGGCATGTCTCTTCTCTACTTCTGTTTCCGATTGTGCTCCGAAGCATGGTAATTTTCTGCA
>JAATFE010000299.1 GCA_015655365.1 Terriglobales bacterium | reverse complement strand
GGAAAGACAAGCACTGGCCGAGCGGAATCTGAGGCGCGTTTCCGTGCGCGAGGTTTAACTTCAACAGTTGCGGGATTCTGTGCGGGGACCCGTGCCCTCGTTGCTCTCTGCGCCCTCATGAGAGGTCCGTCAGTCGTACGGCCAGGCGTTCACCGACGACTTCAAATTCAGTCCATCCAACCAGTTGTCCGTTTACTCGCAGAGGCAGGTCGCTGCTTTGGTGATACGCAGTCTCGACGACCGCGCCCTCTGTGAGGTTCAGCAAATCGCCAACAGTGAATTTCACCACAGGAATATCCAGCACGAGGCAGCATGGGAGCCAGGGTAAGACTTCAGCCGGGTCCCGATCCTGCTGTTTTTCAATCAACTGCAGGCCCTGCGTCAATTTCGCTTCCGTTTTCGGCAGCGCGGTGTCTATTGCCGTGTTCATAGATATCTTTCCCTTGCAGTCCAGTTTCCATCGCGTCACCGCGCGCCGAGAGTCTTGCTCATTGCGGGTTATACATATGGATAGCCGTGCGCAAGCCACACGCATCGACCACTCGACAAGGTGAATGCAATCGAGAGGCCGTTGCTGCGCAAGACTCCGGCGCGGCACAGGAAAAGATAGCTAAGTAGCGGTGTAATAAGGAGAAAGCGACATTAAGCACCGCACCGTGAATTTGCTTGAGGCAAGCAAAGACCTTGGTCCGCGGCGGCTTCGTGAGGTAGATATGAGAAGCGTTCATCAAAAAACAGTCTGGCCGCCCAGCGAGGGCGTCGAGCGGCCGGACCTTAATGCAATGCTAAGAAATCACAAGTTCGCTCTTACTGGAGCATTGCGAGCGTAGCCTGAGAGATCTGATTGAACGTGGTGACCGACTTGGCATTTGCCGAGTAGGCTTGCTGTGCGACGATCAACTTGGCGAACTCGGAAGCGATATCGACATTGGACCCCTCGACCTCACCTCCGATAACCGTGCCCGCTCCGTTGGTTCCAGGCACCCCGGTAACCGCGGCGCCAGAGCTGAGTGTCG
>JAATFE010000226.1 GCA_015655365.1 Terriglobales bacterium | reverse complement strand
GCTGTCAGCTGTCTCAAAAATCCACGTGCGCCCTAACCGACCCAACCCACGCCGGGCCGCGGTCGCGGTTGTAGCCGGGGTTGGCGATGTGCTGCACGTCGACCGCATAGAACAAGCCGCGCCACGCGTGCAGGTTGTAGTAGCTCTCGACAATATTCTCGCGGCCATACTTCAGCGTGCCGTCACCCAGCAGGAAGCCCAGGCCGCCGTCCTTTAGATAATTTTGATGATCGCGCTTGATGGCGTTCGAGACCACGGCTAACCCGATCTTGTCCACCGGGCGGTGCCAGCGGGTTCCGGCATAGTCGCCGCCGGCCTCGACGGTCTGGTCCACCTCGGTGTAGGCGAAGGACTCGTGCTGGCCCTCGTTCCAGCCGAAGCGGCCAAAGACACGCAGATTCTCGGTCAACTCCTGCTCGGCGTTGTAGCCGAAGCCGTACTTGAGCGCGCCGAAGTGCTCGTGGCGAACGATGTCTGGCGTCTTGTCGACGCCGGCGAGGAAGGCGTTGACCGCCTCGCGATAAGTGCCCATGTGGGCGCGGTTGGCATAGAAGAGAATGCGCTCGGTGCCTTTGCGCTGGGGCACAAAGCTGTGGCGCAGTTCGAACTCGCCGTTCTGCGCGTGGGCGCGGCTCAGGGCCCAGTCCATGTCGATGCCATTGGCCACGGTGGGCATGGCGAACAGTCCATAGCGCACGCTCCACTGCCGGTCGTCGTACTCGGCCATGCCGCCCACGGTGTAGCCGCGGGTATCGGCGGCGTAGTCCCATGCGCCGTTGTTGTCCACGGTCCAGTTCATGAACTGGAGGTGGCTGTCGGAGCCGGAGCCATTGACGTCAAAGAAGTCGGGCAGCGTCATCTTACCGGCGCGGAACTCGATGCGGCGCACGGGCACACTCGGAGCCAGCGCAAAAGGGCCCGGCTCCTGGCTGGTGGTCTCCCGAGTGAGGCCAATGACCTGGTGAATGCTGTAGCGCGCCAGATAGGGCGCGGAACCCAGAGTGGGGTTGCGCACCACATCCAGATTGGTAAAGCCAGCCAGTCCCAGAGCCTCGCTGAGCCCACGGCCGCCCGCGCTCTCGATGTCGAGAATCAGGTCGGTGTTATAGCGAATCGAGTGCGTAGGCCGGAGCGCCGTATAGAGCGTTCCCAGCAGAGAGGTTTTGTACTCGGCCCCGCTCTGAAAGCTGTTCGGCCCCTCGTATTTCGAGTGGAACGGCAGCCGGCCCTGGAAGATGACGTTGACCTGTCCGGAGACCCAGTAGGCGCTGTTCTCCGGGTGCGGCGCCATGCTGACGATGGGGGCGTCCTGGGGCTCGCGGCCTACCGGGCTGCTGTCACCGGCCTTACGGCCGATCCCGTCTTGTTGCGGAACGGGCGCAAGGGAGCCCGTCAGTGCCAATTGCCGCACGCGCTGGGGGGCGGAGGGAAGCGAATCGGGAGTCTGTGCAATGGCCGTCAGCGCAAACGCAAGGGTCAGGCCGGCGCAGGCGCGGGCACACGCGAAAAGGGACGGATTCGAGCGATCGGGGAAAAAACGGAGCATGGGGAAGCCTTGCTGGTTACGGCATTTTCAGGGTAACGTCAGCTTGTTAATTTTCGTGCATGGTTGTCGTTGCCCGATCGCCGCTTCAATTTGAGGGTAGGGCTTTAGCGGAAGATCGGCCATGGGACC
This sequence comes from Terriglobales bacterium, assembly GCA_015655365.1. GTDB lineage: Bacteria > Acidobacteriota > Terriglobia > Terriglobales > Acidobacteriaceae > Telmatobacter. The sequence goes on along the minus strand of JAATFE010000226.1, from coordinate 1,573 downwards.
GGAATCGATACGGAATGGATCACGGGGGCCGGAACACAACGGGAGAATCAATGCCCCTACTCGGTATATACTATACCCCAGGTGGGTATAGTCAAGAGGAGATTTTCCATGTCTCAGCACGAACGGGAAAAACTGAAGCTGCTGCAACGGGTCCGCAAGCTGCGAGGGCAATTGGATGCGGTAGAGCGCTCCCTGGCGGCCGATGAGGAGTGCGGCGGGCAACTGATGCTGCTGGCCGCGGTGCGCGGCGGAGTCAACAGCCTGATGGGTGAGGTGCTCGAGACCCACATTCGCTTCCACCTGGCAGACGGCGCCAAGGAGCAGATCGCACCCGAACTGGCCGAGGATCTGATTGACCTGGTGCGCGCTTACTTGAAGTGAGGGTCTTGCTGCTCCAGAGTGGAATCAACCGGGCTAGAGCGGTTCCACAATCTACGTGCCCCGATTCTCATCGTGCAAGGTGCCATTTTCTTGAGGAAAATGCCACTTGAGAGCAATGGCTTCGGGATACAGCAATTGTGGAACCGCTATAGTAGCTTGCACTCAATAGGAGTTTCGGATGAGCATTCTGATGGTGACCGGAATCGAAGGCGCTCGCAATTGCGCCGATGTGGTGGCGAAGCAACTGGACATGGACGTTCAAGTGGCGGAAGGACGCAAGGCCGCGCTGGCTGCGCTCTGCCGCGGCGAATTTGCCGCCGTCGTGGTGGACGAAACCATGGCCGGGTGCGATCCGGCAGCCGCCGAGGCCATCTGGGAGCGCGCCGGGCTGGCGATTCCCTTGCAGATCAACTTCGCCCTTTCCGGCGCGGCCCGCCTGGTCCGGGAGATTCGCGCCGCCTTGCGTCGCCGCGAGCACGAGCAGTTGCTGGCCCGCCGGGCAGCGGCGGCAGCCATCGAGAGCGAGCTGAAAACCACGGTCGCCGGGCTGCTGCTGAACTCGCAACTGGCCCTCTCCGGCAGCGAGGTTCCCGCGCCGGTGGCCGACAAGCTCCGCGTAGTGGCCGACCTGGCCGGCAGCCTGCGCCAGCAGTTGAATGCCCCGCTGCCGATGCGCAGCGACACCGCGGCCTGAACACCGCGGCCTTTTCCGCTCTTCTCCCCCGGAAACGGGTTTGCGGAAAATTAGAGCATTTTCGGAATACATATGGACTTTTTAAGGGGCGTGCAAGGTGCCTTTTTCTTGAGGAAGAAGGCACTTAGCCGCACGCTTTCCCGTCGGCGGCCCCAAACCAGCCGCCTCAGCCGCGAACTGACCACCCCTGTAAAGCTGTAAACCAAGGCATAAGACCTTCCCTTTCAGCGCCTTGCAAAGAGGGAACCGAAGCAGGTACGGCGCCAGTATGCCGGGAATCGGCCTTTAGAGCGTTTTCAATCTGAGTGTTTACAGTTCAGATGGGAATTTGCAGTTTCCCACCCTTTGTGCAAAGAACGCTGTCAAGTTCCGGGACATGGTTTACACATTGCTGGGTTGTTGTTTTTCGGCGATCAAGCGCTCGACGATCGTCGAGCGCTTGATCGCCGGGTCGATTTCGCGAACCAGGGTAGCGCAGTAGTAGACCAGGATGCGCTT
>JAATFE010000164.1 GCA_015655365.1 Terriglobales bacterium | reverse complement strand
TTTTGCCATCCGGCATTCGCCCAGCGATACGCCGCCGTTCTGAGCAAGATGGAGATCAAGGCCGTCGAGCAGGAATTTCTAGGCCACCGCGTCGTGTGCTTCGAATTCGCGCCCTGGACTGTTGCCGGGTGGTATCGCAAAGTCGATGCATTCCGCATGTTCCGGAGAATTTACCATGACGTGCTGTCGCGTTTGTATGCCCTCTTGGGATAGATGCCGGTGCCGGGATTGATTTGCCCAGGCGCTACAGGCATCACCAGACGTGGCATTGGGTTGCGTGGACCATGGGTTGATTGGCCTTGCAGCCAAAGGTTTTGGAACTCCGGCATGTTCGACACCTTACCTAGCCCGGTGTCGAGGATCGAATCATGAGTCGTTTTCAGGTATTTTCATTTCTGGCATCCACCATCAGTCTCATCGCTCTGTCAACAGTTGCTAATGGCCAAACGCGCCTTCAGGACGAGGACATGGTGTCCGCACACTTGCAGCACTCCGGTGAGAAAGTGCTTCATCTTTTCCAAATTGCTGATTGCGATCAAAGTGGAGCGGTCTACCACGATGCTGCTGTGGCGATTACGGCGCAAGGTCCGGTGTTATCGTTTTGGGGCACCGACCTCACGGGAAATTCGTGGAATGCGAAGCTCCCAATAACCGGCCTCGGTTGTGTTGTATTCAAAAGCGATATTGACAACAATGGCCAGCCGGATTTGGTGATCTATTCCCCAGGAATAACTGATAGAGGGAGTTACGGTACATCTCTAACCATCCTTCTGTTTGATGAGACTGGCAAGCCTTTCCCTTGGCAGGCGACTGGTCGCTTCACGCTGGTCGACGGTGGAATACAGGAGATCAGGCAGGATTCAAAGGGCGTAGCGATTATACAAACGTCGGAACTCGGCCTTGCCGCATGGGGAGGAATCTCCTTCGCTTCGTATCTCTATCGTTTCTCGGATGGCCGGGCAACCACATCCCAAGAAACATTTGAGGGCATCGAATTTCCTCATCTGATTGCGGCCAACGAAAACGATTCGAGGATCACACAGACCGTGCGCTCCATAGACCTTTCGACGAATGTCGTGCGCGGCGCGACGTCTCCGGTACAAAGCACCGACGCTAAG
>JAATFE010000465.1 GCA_015655365.1 Terriglobales bacterium | reverse complement strand
GTCGGTGCGCGCGTCGGTGAAAGCGCCTTTGACGTGGCCGAAGATCTCGCTCTCGAAGGTGCCCTCGGGCAACCCGCCGGCGTTGACGGCCACCAGCGCCATGCGTGCGCGGGGCGAGGCGGCGTGGAGCAGCTTGGCGACAATCTCTTTACCAGTGCCGTGCTCGCCGGTGATGAGCACATTGGCGTCGGACGGGCCGACCTGCGCAATCAACTCGAGCACCGGCTGCATGGAGGGCGCGCCGGCCACAAATTCCGGCATCCCTTCGGCGCGGAGCAGGCGGTTTTCCAGCTCAAGCTGGCGGGCACGGCGCAGGGCTTGGTGCAGCTCGGCATGGACGCGAACCAGCGAGAGCAGGCGCTCGTTCTCCCAAGGCTTCTGGATGAAGTCACGCGCGCCGCGCTTGATGGACTCGACGGCCAGATCGATGTTGCCCCAGGCCGTCATGACGATGACCGGCAGGCGGGAATCGAACTCCTGGATGCGGGCCAACAGGTCGAGGCCCTCCTGGCCCGAGGTGGTGTCACGGGTGTAGTTCAGGTCGATGAGCAGCACGTCGTAGTCGCGCTGGCCCAAGGCCTCCAGCAACAACTGGGGCGAGCGCACGCAGTCCACATCGAACTCCTGGGGACTGAGCAGCAGTTCCACGGCTTCGAGGATGTGGGGCTGATCGTCGGCAACCAGAACCCGAACTTTTTCTTTCTTATTGATGGTTCTCCTCCACGGCGCCGGTTTTGGCGGCGGCGATCGAGATGCCGTACTCTTCGAGAATTGCCCCGGTGGCACGGCGCACCTCGATGCGCGCCTTCTCGTAGGCGGTTTCCGCCGTCACCAAGGCCGACTCGGCCAGGGCCAGGTCGTGCTCGGCGGAGAGGGTTTGCTGGTTCGATCCCGCGCCAAGTTTTTGCTCGTTCTGCATGATGTCCAGCGTTTTCTGACCCAGATCGCGCGCCTGACGGGCCGCATTCACCCGGCTGGCGCCTTGCTCCAAAGCATAACGCGCGTTGCGCACCTCGATGCGAATGCGTTTCTTCAACTCCTCAAGATATACCTGCGACTGGCGGTATTCGAGCTCGGTGCGGTATTGATCGGCCTTGGCAATGCGGTTGCGCAAGGGAATGTTCAACTGGAAGCCCACCTGGTATTCGGGCGAGTTGTTGTCGAAAGCGCTTTGCAACGCGCCACCGTAGTCCTTGGGCAAGGTGGTAGGAGGAGGGTCGCTGTATTTGGAATTCAACTGGCCGGCGGTTCCCGTACCCGCGTAGAAACCATAGGCGGTAAGCGAGGGCAGCAGCGCATTGCGCGCGGTCTTGCGGCTGAGTTCGCGGTTTTGCAAGTCCAGGCTCGACTCCTGCAGTTCGGTACGGTTTTTGAGCGCCGCAGCAATCATATCCTGCACTGGCTCGGATGTGGCCTGAAGCTGGTTGCCGATGTGGTCCACCGGCACGACCGGCATCTCTTCGAGGATGGGATCGTCGAGGGTGCGAGTGATGGCGTTCTTCATCAACAGTTCCTGCAACTCAAGATTGGTGCGGGCCACGGTCAGGTCCTGCTGACGGATGGCCAGTTCGCCCTCCGCTTTGAGCACGTCCATTTCGGGAATCGCCTGCAACTCCAACTGCTTGCGGCTGGTCGAAAGAGTTTCGGTGGCAAAGGCCACGGAGCGCTCGCCAACCTGCTCGTTGTCGTAGGCGCTTACCAAATCCCAATAGATATCGCAGATCTGGGTGACCGTAGCGATGACCTGGGCGCGAAAGGCAATATCGGAGATTTTCTGGTTGGTGCGGGCAATGCGCAAAAAGCGCAGGTTGGGGCCGAGGCCGAAGCCGGCCAGCAACTGCTGCTCCACCAGCACCCGCGCCTTGGTATAAAGCTGCGGGCTGAAGTAGTCGTAAACGCCATTGGAAGTCTGGCGGCTGTTGTTCCAGTCCACCTCCAGGCTGCTGCCGGTGGGGAAGGCTTGGGTGTAAGCGACATTGGCCTGTCCCAAATTCACTTTGTAGATGGAAACGCCCTCCACCTGGAAGTTGGTCAACTGCTCCGAGGTGTGGTCGATGTTAGCCGAGACGAAGAGGTTGGGATCGTAGCTGGAGACCGAGGTTCCGGTACCCAGCGTAGAGGAGACGATGCCCGAGGCGCCAGCGCCCGCACCACCCGCGCCGCTGGAAGTGCCGCCGGCTCCGGCGCCGCTTCCGCTGACCCCGATGCCGCCGCCACCGCCACCGGGCGTGCCAGAGACGACGCCGGTATTCACGCCGCGCACCTGGCCGCCGGCCTGGGTGCGCTGAATGTCGGTTTGCGCAATGGGCAGGTTGTAACGCGCAATCACCATGTCGAGATTGTTCTCAAGCGCCAGGTCGATGGCGTCGCGCAGCGAGAGATAGATTTTGCCGTCGCGCACCAGCGAACTGAGCCGCGTGGAGTTAGCCATGCTGGGCGGCGGTACGATCAGGCCGCGATACGCATTGATGGGATTGCGCGAAGGACGCAGCAACTGTTGAAAAGGAACGTTGCTTTGCGCAGCAGGCTCGGGAGCGGCAGGCTGCGTCTGAACCGAAACGGCAGGAGCCGATGAGGCCGCGGGGTCCATGGCCAGGGCCATATTCACTTGCAGTAGAAAAATTGCGACGATCGCTTGAATGCGCTTCACTGGGCACCAACTTCCGTGGTCTTGGCCGGCAGGATTTCATCGCGCGTGAGCCATCCATCGCGCAGTTCGAGGATGCGCTTGCCGAAGTGCGCGTTCTCTTCCGAGTGAGTTACCTGGACGATGGTCGTGCCCTGGCGGTTGAGTTCGCAGAACATTTCCATGATTTCGCGGGCCTGCGTGGAGTGCAGGTTGCCGGTGGGCTCGTCGGCCAACAGCAGCGCCGGGGCGTGCACCACGGCGCGCGCAATGCCCACCAACTGCTGCTGCCCGCCGGAAAGCTGCGAGGGATAAAGATCCTTTTTGGCCACGATCTGGAAGCGATCGAGAATGTCGGCCACCATGCCCTGGCGCTCCTTGGCGGGGAGGTTCTTGTAGGAAAGGGGCAGGTCGATGTTTTCGGCCACAGTCAAGTCGTCAAGCAGGTGATAGCTCTGGAAGACCATGCCGATGCGCTCGCGGGCCAGATCGGCGCGCTGCTTGCGGTTGAGCTTGTGGGCCGGCGTTTCGCCGAACCAGTACTCGCCCAGCCAGCCGTCGTCGAGCAGGGCCAGCACATTCAACAGCGACGACTTCCCTGCCCCGGACGGCCCCATCACGGTGACGAATTCACCTTCCTCGATGGTGAGCCCGATGCGGCGCAGCACCCAGGTCTCAGTGGGTCCGTTCTTGTAACTGCGTTCTACATTTTTCAGTTCGATCATTGAGTTACTCCGATCTCAAAGCAAGAATTGGGTCGACGGACGAGGCACGGCGCGCAGGCAGCCAGGCCGCGACAAAGGAAGCCACCGCAAGCACCAGAACGACCGCGGCAAAGGTGAGGCCATCGTGCGCCTGCACTCCGAAGATGTAGCCGCTGGCCAGCTTGGCCGCAAACCATGCCAGCACCGCGCCCATGCTCAAGCCGATGGCGGTCAGCAGCAACGCGCGGCGCAGGATGAGCGCAAGAATGCCGCTCTGGGGCGCGCCCAACGCCAGCCGGACGCCGATTTCGCGCGTGCGCTGAGCCACAGTAAAGGAGAGCAGGCCGTAGAGGCCAACCGACGCGATAAGCAGCGCAAGCAGGGCAAAACTTTCCAGCAGATGCGCAATCAAAGTCTGACTGCCGAAGGAGTCTTCGACCGCTTCGTGGATGGTCTTAACGCCGGTGGTGGTGGCGTCGGGAGCGACTTCGTGCAGCGCCTTGTCGAACTGGGCGCGCAGTGTATCTGCGGGAACCGCACCGCGAATGGCCACTTGAATAAAGGCGATGGCGATACCGTAGAGCGGAGATCCAGGGTCGATCTGCGCCAGGCAAAAGTAGACTTCCGGCACTGTGGCGTCGGTGACCTTTGCCTGCTTGACGTCGCCAATGACACCAACAATGCGCGACTCGGCAAATCGTCCCTTGCCCATCGAATAGGTGTGACCGATTGGGTCTTGACCGGGCATGTATTTGTTGACGAAGGCCTGATTGACAACGACGACAGGCAGGGCAGTGGAGGAGTCGTCTTCGGTAAAGAACCGTCCGCGCAGCATGGGAATTCCCATGGCCTCGACAAGGCCAGCAGAGGCCAGCCGGCCGTCGGCCATCGGGCGCTGCGCGCGGGGAGCATCCTTGTGATCGAGCGTACCCGCAATTTTCACCGCGAACTCCGCGCGCATGGGAAGCACCGAGCTGAGCGCTGCCACCTTCACGCCGGGAATAGAACGCAGGCGTTCGAGAAGCGGCAGATAAGACGTGCGCACAATGTTGACATCCGCCACATTGCCCGCCCGTTCCTTGAGTTCGTGCGACCCTCCGTTGAGGATGATGCCACCAGTGAGCACGTTCTGCTGGGTAAAGCCGAGCGGCACCGAGCGCAGCGCGTGGATGGTGCGAAGGAACAGTCCGGCACCCACGAGGAAGACGAGCGTGAGCGCGAGTTGCGCCACAACCAGCACCTCACGGGTGCGATTCTGGCTGGCCGAAGCAGTAGTGGTCACGCCGTTCAGACTGCCCCTCATGTCGCGGCGCATGGCGCGTAATGCAGGAAAGACGCCGGTCACGGCCGCAGTGAGAAGCGTAAATGCAACCAGACACGCAACTACGCGCCAGTCCACATGAATGGCGCTGCTGAGCGGAAGCATGCGGTGAATTGGCCGACCCAGCAATTTGATCGCAGTTTGCCCGAGCAACAATCCAAAAGACGCGCCGATGCCGCTGAGCAGGAGGCTCTCGACAATGGACTGTTGCAGCAAGCGGCCTCTGCTTGCGCCCAGGGCGGCGCGCACGGCCTGCTCCCGGCCGCGCGAAACCGCACGGGCCAACATGAGGCTTGTGACGTTGAGGCAGGCCAGCATCCAGATGCCAAGGACTACCGCATAGAGCAGCATGAGCGGCTTGCGAGCCTCATGGTTCAGCGAGTCCTGGTATCCGGTGACCTTGACGCGTGTGGGCAAATCTTCGGCCGGAGCCTTTTGGGCAATACCGGCTTGCGCACGGCTCAGAATGTCAGCCAATTGCGTGCGCGTCATGCCACTCGGCAGGCGCGCGTAGAGCATGCCTGAGGTGACGGCCTCGCCGCTCATCGCCGAGCGGCTAGCCGCAGTCAGCGCAGCAGGAGACCATATCTGCATGGGATCGCCGAAGGGAAAGGAGAAGCTACGAGGCATGACGCCGAGGATGGTGTAGGGTTGGTTGCGGATGGTGAGAGTCTTGCCGACAATCCGCGGATCGGCATCGTATAGCTTGCGCCACACATCCTCACCGATAAGCACCACGCGATTGCGTCCCGGTTCGTTCTCATCGGAGTGGAAGGCGCGGCCCAGAATGGGATTGACGCCCAGCACCGTGAGCATCGCCGCATCCGTCTCCGTGCGCTCCACCTGCACTCGTCCACCAGGACCAACGATGCTGGCGCTGGAACTGCCAAAGGCTGCCCCTATCTGCAACTTAGCACCCACCGCGTCACGCAACTGGAGCATGTTGGCGTAGCTTATCTCGTAGTAGTAGGGCATGGGACTGGGGAGTTCGATCGACACAACGCGGTCCGGCTGCGCATAGGGCAGCGGACGCAGCAGGATTCCATTCAAAACTGTGAAGACAGCAATGTTTGCACCTAGTCCAAGCGCCAGCACGACCACGGCGGTGACGGTGAATCCCGGAGAGTGGCGCAACTGCCGCAGCGCGTAACGCAGGTCTTGAAGAATCGATTGCATAACATCTGTCCTTTCTTTGAAACTCTCTAGTGCGCGTTGTTACTCAATTCTCAACGCCTGCATGGGCTCGACGGTGGCAGCGCGGCGGGCTGGCAAGGCCGCGGCCAAAGCTACCATCACCGCGGTCAACAGGGCCGCAACCGTCAAGGTGAGTGGGTCGAAAGTGGTGACGCCGTAGAGTTGGCTGCGGAAAAGGCGGGCCAGCGCAACCACAGCGGGAAGCGCAATCGCCGTGGCAATCCCGGCGATGATCGCCATCTCGCGCACCACGAGGAACACCACGCTGCTGCGCTGCGATCCCAAGGCCAGACGCACGCCGATTTCGCGGGTGCGCTGTTCGGTGGAGTAGGCCAGCACGCCATAGAGACCTACAGCGGCAAGCAGCATGGCCAGCATGGAGAAGCCGATGGCGAGGATGGCCAGCGCGCGCTCGTCCGCGGCGCTGCGGTCCACCTGCGCCTCCATGGTGCGCAGGCCATCGACCACCAGCGTGGGATCGAGCTGATGAATGGTCTGGCGGATCGCCGTTTCTACGGTTTCGGGGGACTGCGCAGCCCGCGCGTAGACCTGCACTCCTCCCGGATGCTTCTGCTGGAGGTAAGGCCGGTAGACGGCGGGGCCGAGCGCCGTGCGGAGGTCTACGTGTTTGGTATCTCCGACCACCCCGACGATGGTCGTGTCGGGTGTATCTTCATCACCGACCATGCGGCCCAAAGCGTTTTGCGGCGATCCGTAGAAGCGCTTGGAGAATGTCAGGTTGACGATGGCCACCTTGGGCGCAGCCTGTGCATCGGCCGAAGAAAATTCGCGACCCACCAGCAAGGGCTGCTTTAATGTGGCAAAGTATCCTGGTGTGACCCAGGGAGATTCGAAGTCGATGTTTTCATCCTCTCCCCGCGTGTGGCCCTGAATCGTAAAGCCGGAGTTGTTGGTGTCGCCGGCAAGTTCCGGATCCGTGGTCGCAGCAACTTGCGTCACACCGGGAATGTTGCGCACCGCGTCGAGAGCGTTGGAGAGAATCTGCGCGGAGCGGTCTTCCCCGTATCCGGAGTTGGCGGGGTCGAGGGAGAAAGTGGCCAGATGGCCCGTGTCGAAGCCGACAGATTGATGGCGCAGATTGTCGAGCGTGCGCACGAACAGGCCGGCCCCGCCCAGCAGCAGGACGCTGAGGGCAATCTGCGCGCCGACAGCCAGTTTGCGGAAGCGCTGCGAGCTTCTCGATGCTGTTCCAGAGTTCTGACGGAGCGCCTGCGCCAGATCGGGCCGCATGAAGTGAAAGACCGGGGCGATGCTGAAGAGGAGACTCACCACCAGCGACAGACCCAGCGTGAAGAGCAGAACACGCATGTCAATGGAGCCGGAGTAAGGCTCTTGGCCGGGATCGGCGTTGGTCATGAGGCGCACCAGCGTCGTGGATACCACAGGTGCAAGAGCAAGTCCCGCGACGGCTCCAGCCAAGCCGAGCAGACCTCCCTCGACGAGCAACTGCGAGACGATGCGGCTGCGCTTTGCGCCGAGAGCGTAGCGCATGGACATTTCGCGCGCACGGCCTGCCGCGCGCAACAGAAGCAGCGTGGCGACGTTGATGGCACAGAGCGCAACAAGCAGACTCGCCATGCTAAGAAGAATGAGGAGCGGAGTTTTCAACTCGATGCGGTCGGGCGAAAAGCCCGTGGAATCGTCCAGGACCTTAAGGCGCGAATTGTCGAGAAAGTTTTTCTTGAATCGTTCGGATCTCGCTTTGTAAAGGGTGAGTTCCTGTGCCCGCAACGTGTGCCAGAGCGGCGCGAGGCCAGCCTGGGCCTGCTGCATCGTCACCCCCGGCTTGAGACGCGCAACGAGTGTGACCCAGAGTGAGCGATGGTTGTTCAAGTCATCAAGGGGCACCCTCCACGGCATGGCGACCGCCTCCATGCTGAGAGGCATGAAGACGGCGGGTTTGTAACCGCCGATGGCGGAGTGGAAGTTCTCCGGTGCGACACCAAGGACCGTGAAAGCGTGCCCGTTGATGAGCACCGTCTGACCCACCACATCGCGCGATGCGGCGAAGCGGGTTCGCCAGTAGTCATAGCTGAGGATGAGAACGGGATTGGCGTCTTTGGCGGTGTCATCCTGCGGAGTCAACAAGCGGCCCAGCGCGGGTTTGAGGCCAAGCATCTGGAAATAATTGCCTGAGACAACTTCGGCGTCTTCATCTTCGGCCTGATTGCGCCATGAGATTCCGACATTGGTGCGGTCGGCCGCAAGCATCTCCGCAAAGACCGCGTTCTGGTCACGCAGATCTTTGTACATGGGATAGGAAAAATAGTTCGAGGTATCGCCGCCGAAGCTGCTTGCGGTGCCGGAGAATGTACCTGTCCACACAAAGCGCACCAGTTCCTTGGGCCGCTCGACGGGCAACATGCGCAACAACACCTGGTCGAAAAGCGTAAAGACCGCAGCATTGGCGCCGATGCCGAGCGCCAGCGTGACGATCACGGTGAGCGTGAAGGCTGGCGACTTGCGCAACTGGCGAAGCGCGTAACGAAGATCCTGAAGCAGCGTGTTCATTCTGTCTCCTGAAAGGGAAGTTATTCGGTTCTCAATGCCTGCATGGGTTCAATGGAAGCGGCGCGGCGCGCAGGGAACAGCCCCGACACAATCACGGTGAGCAGCAAGCAGGCCGCCGCCGCGCAGTAGGTCATCGGGTCAAAAGGTGCAATCCCAAAAAGCATGGAGCGCAGCAGGCGTACCGCCGCGACGGAGCCGAGGCCGCCGGTCAGCAGCCCCACCGCGATAATCCATGTGCTGCTGCCCAACACGAGGCGGAAAACTCCCCAGCGCGTCGATCCCAAAGCAATGCGGAGAGCAAATTCGCGTTGCCGCTCCAACACCGAATAGGCCATGACCGCATACAGGCCCAGCATGGCGACCAGCACACTGGACAGCGCATAGACGCCCAGCAACTCCGCGGGAATGCGCGAGAACTGATAGCGCTGGTCCACAACTTCTTCGAGAGTCTGCACATTCTCAAGCGGCAGCGAACTGTCCAGCCCCGCAACAGCCTGGCGCAGTTGCGCGGTGATCGCGGACGCCGTCGTGCGAGAACGAACAGCCACGGAGACATAGCTTGAATAATGCTGCGCAGTGGGCAGAAAAAGAACTGGATAAGGATCGGTCGAGTCCGAACTGTAATAGGCGTAATCGTGCACGACACCGACGATCTGGCGACTCCTGTCCCGGACCACAACACTATGGCCGATGGCGTCGCCCTTGGGCCAATAACGGTGCGCCATCGACTCGTTGATCATCGCGACATCTTGTGAAGAAGCGTCGTCATGGGTGCTGAATTCACGTCCCTGGGTCAGGGGGATGCGCATGGTGCGGAAGAAGTCCGGCCCTTCGAAATCCGTCACCACTTCCATGGCTTCGCCCTTGGCCGGCACATAGCCGGGGATATTGAAATCCTGCGTATTGCCCGCGCCGTCGTCCCCCATGGGCAAGTGCGAAGTCAGCGTCGCGGAGTCCACCCCAGGAGCGTTGCGCAGACGCTCGACGAGAGCAGTTTGAAAAGCCTGTCCGCTCTCTTTGGTGTACCCGGAACGCGAAAGATCAATATTCGCCGTCAGGCAGTTGGTGCGATCGAACCCGATGTCGCGATGGACGATGTTGAGCGCGGTGCGGGTCAGCAATCCGCAGCAGACCAGGACCACGAAGCAGATGCCCAATTGCAGGCCGAGCAGGATACGCTGCCCGAGCCTGTTGCGCGAGCCTCCGGCCACGGCTGCGCCGCCTTCATGCAGCGCCTCTTTCTGCGAGATGCGCAGAGACTGACGCATCGGATGCATACCGCACGCCAGCGTCACCACCACGACGATTCCCGAGACAAACAGCAAAATGTGCGCGTCGCTTTGCAGGTTGAATGCCAGCGGCATGCCGAAGTTGGGCAGAAGCACGTAGAGCGCCCGCGACATGGCGATGCTTGCGCCCCAACCGGCCAACGCGCCGGCCAGCGCCAGCAAGCCGGTTTCGGCAAGGACTTGCGCGGCAATCCGGCCTGGAGCTGCGCCGAGCGCGGTGCGAATGGCAACCTCGCGGCGGCGGCGCGACGCATGTTGCCCGAGCAGCGAGGCAATGTTGATGCACACCAGCACCATGAGCAAAATCGATGCTCCCAACAACACCGGCAACTGTTCGCCGATAGTGCCAAAGAGGCCGCGCTCGAAGTGCGCGGAATCGCGCAGATTCAAATCCCAGCCGTTATAGTTGCCGTCGTGCTGCTGCTGCGCAAAGGTCCGCGCCAGGGTATGCAGTTCCGCCGCAGCAGCGGAGTGCTGCACGCCGGGACGCAGACGCACCACAACCTGCAAGCCGTAGTGAAGAAGCGGGTCTGCCGCCGCATCGGAAGAAAGGCCGCGCAAAGCGGAAAGCGGAACCCAGGCCGATTCCCCCAGCCCGCCGAAGATTCCAGCAAAACCGGCCGGCGCGATGCCGATCACCGTAAACGCATGACGATTGATGAAAACCGAGCGGCCAACGATGTTGGGATCCGCGCCGAAGCGCTCGCGCCACAGGTTATCTGAAAGTACGATCTCATCGCTCGCACCATAGGCGCGATCGTTGGCCCCAGGCTGAAAGAAACGGCCGGCCCGCGGCTTCAGTCCGAGGAGTTGAAAATAGTTCGACGAGACCATGCCGGCAGACAGAGCCCGTGGCTCGGTCCCCGGCGTGGCAAGGTTCACCGTGCCAATGGCAAACGCGGCCGCATCGCTATATGCACGCCCCTGCTCGCGCAAAAAACGATATTGGTCGTAATGCACCGAGTAGCCCTGGGAGCCGAGCACCGTGGCATCCACAAAACGCAGCGTCCGTGGCGCGGCAACATGCGGCCACGGATTGAAGAGAACGGCATTGGTCCACGTGGCAACGGTGGTCAGCGCGCCGATGCCCAGCGCCAGAGTCAGCACCGCCGTGAGCGTGAAGCCCGGCGACTTGCGCAACTGTCGAAGCGCGTAGCGAAGATCCTGAAACAGCGTGTTCATTCCGTTTCCCCCTCAAGAAATAGATTTCCGTTACTCGGTGCGTAGAGCCTGCATGGGTTCAATGGAAGCGGCGCGCCGCGCGGGCAGCCATGCAGCGGCAACCACAGCAACGAGCACGGCGCAGAGCGCCCCGGCCAAAGAGAGCGCGTCCAACGGGCGCACGCCGAACAGCACGGCGGCCTCAAGGTGCGAGGTAGCCAACGCCAGCGCAATCCCTATCCCCAAGCCGACGACCGCGATGCGCACTGTGTCGCGCAGAATGAGCAAGGCCGTGGCTTCACGCGAAGCTCCCAAGGCCATGCGAATGCCGATTTCGCGGCGGCGCTGGGTTACGCGGAAGGCGAGGAATCCATAGAGGCCAACGACGGTTAGGGCCAGACCGATGAGGCCCAGCGCACTGACCAGTTCGGCCATCATCTGATAGCTGCCAGAAGAGTAGCGAATGAGTTCGGGCAGCGAGGTCACCATCATGGGGTCAAGCAGCGGGTCGGCGTGAATCAGTACCTGGCGCACGGGCTGAGCCATGCTCATGGCATTCTGTTGGGTCTCTAGCGCGAAGGTGATCTCGCCCATGTTCGACAGATGTAACTGGTAAAAGTTGAACGGCACATACAAGTAAGGCTCAGCTATCTCGCCGATCTGGGCGATGGGAGCATTCTCGGTAACTCCCACCACGCGCGCATCGATATTAGAGCTGGCCAAGCGCACGACTTGTCCGAGCGGGTCCCGGCCGGGCCAGTACTTCGCAGCCATGGCCTGGTTGATGAGCACAACAGGCGCACCCGCCGCATCGTCTGCTGCCGCAATACCCCGGCCACGCACGACACACGTTCCGGTCGCATCGAGAAAGTCCGGACTGACGGCATTGAACTTGATTGCAATCGGATCGCGAAGTTCCGGATGGCTGGGCAGTAGCGTCTTAACAGCGATACCGCCCTCGGAAAGACTGAGCGGCGCACGAATAGCATAGGCCACGCGTCCCACGCCGGGCAGCGCCTTCATGCGCTGGACAACGGCATCGCGCATGGGAGCGTCTGGCGCCTGCGTCCATGCCAGCAGCACCTGGTTGCGAGTCAATCCGATGGGCTGCATGCGGGTATTGAGAAAGCTGCGCACCAGTACGCCTGTAGAAGCGAATAATGCAAACGAAACACCGATTTGCAGCCAGATGGCGGCGCGGCGTGCGAGCGAACTTTTGCTTGCGGTGCGCGTTGCAGCGCCCGCTTGCAGCGTTGGCAACAGTTCGGCCCGCGCCACCTGGTTCAGCGGAACGAGTGCCAGCAGCAGCATGGTAACCAGCGCCAGCAAGGAAGCAAAAAGAAAAACACGCCCGTCCATCTGGAAGCCTGTCGCCGCCAATCCAACCTGGGAAAGCATTGCCGGCTCGGAGACCAATAACCGCGGCAGCAAGGCGGCCAAACCCGCTGCCAGGCCGAGCCCGGCAACAAGGCCCAGCACGCCCAGCAAGAGGTTCTCCACGAGCAATTGCCGCGCAACAGTCCAGCGCCGCGCACCCAAAGCAAGACGCAAAGCGACCTCGGGGCCACGGGCCAAAGCACGCGCCAGCAGCAGATGCACCACGTTCACGACAGCCAGCAAAAGTACGCCGCCAACAATGGCAAACAGAACCAAACCGCTAGTGCCCGCATTGCTCATGCGATAGCCGAAGTCCGAAACAACGCGCGCTCCACGTCCACGATTGGCAGCCGGGTCGGTCGCAGCCCAAGCTTGAGCAGTTGCGGACGCCTGTTCGTTGGCTTGCGCCACTGTGGCCCCCGGCGCCAGACGGCCCAACAGATTGAACCAGCGAGATGCGCGCGAGGTCAGTTCGTCGGGAGAAGTTATAGCGGCCCAGGTTTCGGCAGGCATCCACAGGTCGCGGTCCTCGCCATTGTCGACCTCGCGAAACTCCGGCGGCAGTACGCCCCACACGTCCACCTGGCTACGGGAATCTTTTCCGTGCAGGAGCTTAATCTGCTTGCCGACGATGCCCGGGTCGCCGGTAAACTCGCGACGCCAGAAGCCGTAGCCCAGCAGCACGCCGGGGTGCGTACGCAAGCGTTCCGCATCGTTGGCGCCAAAGCTTCGGCCAAGGATCGGCTTCACGCCGAGCGCCTCAAAGAAGTTGCTCGAAACCACATTGGTCAGCAGCAGTGTAGAAGTGCCGTCGCTCCTCGCCATCATGCTGCCGCGACGGCCCAAAGCCACCACGCTTTTCAACGCCGTGGTCCGCTCCGCGATGGTGCGGAACTCGGGGTATGTGAATCCACCTTCCGAGTCCTGTTGGGTGGTAGAGAAGAGGCGCACGAGCTCGCCAGGATGCGGAACCCTCACTGGATGCAACCAGAGACCGTCGATCAGGCAAAATATCGCCGAGCTCGCACCCACCCCCAGGGCCAACGTCAGCACTGCCGTGAGCGTAAAGCCCGGCGAGTGGCGCAACTGCCGAAGTGCGTAACGAAGATCCTGAAGCAACGTGTTCATTCCGTACCTCTCCCCCCTTAATAAATTCGACGGCGTGTTACTCGGTGCGCAGTGCCTTCATCGGCTCGATGGAAGCGGCGCGGCGCGCGGGCAGGAAACCCGCCAATGTGGCGCACAGGCCGAGAACCAGGGTTGCGCCCACAAAAGCAAGCGGATCGTAACTGCCAACGCCGTAGAGTTGACTGGCCATGAGATGCCCGGCAAACAGTGCGGCGGGAATGCCCAAGGCAAGGCCGACAAGTATCTGCCATAGCGCACCGCGCAACACCATGATCACGACACTGGGCCGCGTTGCGCCGAGCGCCATGCGAATGCCGATCTCGCTGGTGCGTCGGGCAACAAAGTAGGACATCACGCCGTAGAGGCCCACCGAAGCCAGGATCAATGCCAACACACCAAAGAGGCTGCTGAGACGCGCAATGAGACGCTCCTGGGTAAAGTTGCCGGCCACCTGCGCATCCATGGAGCGAAGATCCATCACCGTAAGGTTCGGGTCGATGCCCGCCAGGGTGTGACGAATGAGGGCGTCGGCATTGGGCTGCGGCGAGTTGAAGTTGAGAATCATGGCGTTCATGAACATCGATTGCGTCTCAGTGGAGATCATTTGCGGCTCCTGAAAGCCGGCGAACTTCTGCGCGATCGGGCGCAGGTAAATCGCTCGTACCTCACTGCGCGGACTGTTCATTTTGAAGTCGGCAAAAACACCCACGATCAGATAACTGCCCGAGTATTGCGGAAAGTCGATGCCGAAGTGCTGACCCACCGGATCCTGATTGGGGAAAAACTTTTTGGCGAAGGCTTGATTGACCAGGGCAACCTGTTGCGAGGTGGCCGTGTCCTGCTCCGTGAACCCACGGCCGCGCACCACGGGCACGCTGATGGAATCGAGAAAGTGGTCGCTCACGCGGTCCCAGGTGGAACCGCAATGCTCGTTCGGACCGGGAGCGGGATGGCTCTGCTGGATGACGCACTCACCCCAGTTGTCGTCTTCGAGCGGACTGTACATGGCCATACCGATGTTATTCACGCCGGGCAATGCGGAGAAACGATCTTCGATCTGGCGATAGAGCGCCGGCAGCCGCTCGGCGGTGTAACCTGCGCCAGCCGGATCGAAGTGCACCACATAGCGGTTGGTGGTGACGAGGCCGAATTTTTGATGCTCCAGATTGACCAGTGACCTGGTCATGAGGATGGCGCCGGCCAACAGCACAACGGACAAGGCAGCCTGCACCACGACCAGCGCCTTCTGCGGCAGGGACGAGTGGTCGCGTGTGGAGCGATTCACGCCACGCAATGCTTCGGCCGGCTGAGCGTGCGTGGCAGACCACGCGGGGGCCAGGCCAAACAACGCCCCCGTAAGCAGCGAAACAAGGAACGCAAATCCCAGCACGGGCAGCGAAGGGCTGGCGTCGATGGGCATATTGCGGGCCTCGGGGAAGGCCAAGGCAAGAATTGTATGCGACCCGGCGTAGGCAACCGCCAATCCAACCAGTCCGCCGATGCAACTGAGCAACACGCTTTCGGTGAGGATCTGGCGGATGAGCCGCCGCCGCGCAGCGCCCAGGGCCATGCGCACCGCAACTTCCGCCCGCCGCGTGGTGGCGCGTGCCAGCAGCAGGTTGGCGATGTTGGCGCAAGCAATCAACAGCACGAACGAGGAGAGGATCATCAACATCTTCAGACCCTTGCCCGTCTGCTGTTGCAGGTTCTGGATGCCACCGCCGCCGGGCACAATCACCACATGCTGCTTGGGAATGATGGACGCTCCGCCGTTGGCGGTCAGCAGCGGGCGCGACGCAATCCACTGCCGCAACAATCCGGAAACCTTGCTCTGTAAAGCGCCGACATTGGTGCCCGGGCGCACTCTTCCCAGCAGGTAGAGCCAGTGCGACTCCGCGTGATGGAGAACTGCGCCGTCCTGACGGACATACGGCTCGGTCTGGACAGGCATCCAGAAATCGGGCGGGTTGTCGGACACGCGGTCGCCGAAGAAGCTGGGCGGCGCGATGCCGACGACGGTGAAGGGCCGCGACTGGATGTAGATGGTCGAACCGACGATGGCAGGGTCACCCGCAAACTCGCCTTGCCACGCCTTGTAACTGAGCACCGTCGCAGGCGCCGCGCTGGGAGTGTCGTCGCTATCGGCGAGCACGCGGCCCGCATAAGCGCCCATGCCGAGAGTGGAAAAGTAGTTGCCGGAAACGAATTCGCCATGCAGCGACTTCGCCAGCGCATTGCCGCGCCGCACGCTCCAACGCCACTGCCCGGCCTGCACTGCGGCCAGTTGCTCAAACTCCGGAGTGGCGCTTTTGAGGTACTGGTAAAGGTCGGTGGAGAAGATGGTGAAGTCGCCGGTGTCGCTGGCGCCGCCGGGGAAATCGCCCTCGATGCAGCAATCGTCGTTGTCGCCCACGCGGTAGAGTTGCGACGGATTGGCAACCGGCAGCGAGCGCAGCAGGATGCCGTGGACTAGGGTGAAGATCGCCGTATTGGCGCCGATGCCCAGCGCCAGCGTGATGACCGCAGTCAGGGTGAACCCCGGCGACTTGCGCAACTGGCGCAATGCGTAGCGAATGTCCTGGAACAGCTGATTCATGGCGTAACTCCTCCGTTGCTGTGGCTGGCAATCTTCACCAGAATTTCGTTGCCCATTCTCGGTCTTTGACCCATTGATTTTGTACCTTGGGTTCGTGCTCTCCCAGGTCTCAAAAGCGAGACCTGGGGCACCCAGCGCTGGTACGAATTCATGCAGTCGAAAACCTGGAAAAATGCCCTTTCGATTTCCCCCGCAATTCATTTCCTTTTCATCTGCTTCTTATATCCATTGCTCAGTCTGAAATTTTCCGCCCCCAGGCGACCGGACTGAAACCCATCCCAAGCAATGGAGCCTCTCTATGTCCGACATGGCAACGACGGTCGAAGGCCTGCCCCACGGGGCATCTCTGCTTGACCGCAAGATGAAAAAATCCTCCGCGTGGGTTAGCAGCGCGGTCGTACTGGCGGCGCTGGTTGGCGGCCTCGGCTTTATCGGCTTCCACGTCGCCCAGGACCTGGGCAATGTAACCGTCGGCAGCATC
>JAATFE010000335.1 GCA_015655365.1 Terriglobales bacterium | reverse complement strand
GGCGATCAGCGGCAGCGCACCAACGCCGTGCGCGCCAGGGACAGCCGCGGCCGCCACACCACCACCAGCCGCGAGCTGTTCCGGATGCCCGGCGGCTGGCTGCTGATGGACCTGCCGGGGCTGCGCGAGGTGCAACTGTGGGCCTCGGCGGAGCAACTGCAAGAGAGCTTCGACGACATTCAGGAACTGGCGCAACATTGCCGCTTTCGCGACTGCGCCCACGCCGGCGAGCCGGGATGCGCCGTTGCCGCGGCGGGGCTAGAACCGGCCCGGCTGGCGAACTTTCTGAAGATGCAGCAGGAACTGGCGAGTTTGGAAAAGAAGACCGGGCCGCGGCCGGCGCGGGAGAGCAAAGCTAAAACAAAGGCGCCGGTTAAGTCCGGGCGGCCTGCCCCCAGACCGGACCGCATCAAGTAAGTGCCGTTCTTGCGGCTCCGAGTTATCGAATTGGCAGTAGACTGGTAGCTGTTTGAGGGAGAGAACCTCAATGAGACCGTCAGAGGTATTGCCAAAGCATCGGGAAGCCATCCGCCAGCTTGTGCACGAGGCGAGGATGACGAACCCGCGCGTCTTCGGCTCGGTGCTGCACGGCGACGACGGAGAAGATAGCGACCTGGACCTGCTGGTGGACCCCGCGGCCAAGACGAGTTTGATGGATATGGCTGGATTGCAAATTGATATAGAGAAGATTGTCGAAGTGAGGGTCGATCTACTGACACCCGGAGACCTTCATCCCCGATTCAGGGACAAGGTTCTTGCTGAGGCTGCTTCTCTTTGAACAAGCACGAATTCTGCGCCAAGGACTATCTACCACTCCTGCTGGAAAGCGACGTTAAGACCACGCAGCTAGCTGGAGTCTAGGAAAGCTCGGATCAAATGTCCGACTTCCAGAGTACGTTCCTCAGGGGCTAAAGCCCGCCATTATTTTGTGCTGTTTACGGCACGACTAAAGTCGTGCCCTTTCAAAACGGCGACCTATTCAGAGGCTCCTTAGGTGTAGGCTTGCTGGGTGGAGGAACCTCGATGGCGGAGCAAGGCTTACAACTTGAAATGATGCCACTTGTGCAGGAATTTCCCGAGGAACTTCTTTACCACTACACAACAATTGAAGGGCTATTGGGAATTGTCGAAAGCGGCTCTCTCAGGGCAAGTCATATTCGTTACCTCAACGACCAGACAGAATTCAAGAATGCTTTTGAACATGATTATCTTGATGTTTTAATCAAGTCTCTTGAGCCGCAAGCCGATGAAGATGGGGTCGCGGCGTTGTACAACAGCATGCTGCCTACTATGGATACATTTGATACGTTCTTGATTTCGTTTACAGATGACGAGGGAGTTTCTTCAAAAGATGATGGCTCGGGGGATCGCTTGAGTCAATGGAGAGCATACTCAAACGGCTGTGGCGGGTTAAGCCTTGGGTTCGCAGGTAATGCCCTTGTGGAGGGATGGGCAACATGCGCCCTTCAAAAAGCGCGCGGCGGTTCTTGGCTATTCCGCTGCATATACGGCGTAAATGACAAACAAGGTGTAGTCAGGCAAATCGGTACTAAAAGATTTGAAGACCTTCAAAGATTAAAAAATGAAGGGATAAAGCAGTTTGTCAATGAGAACCACAGAAGGCCAGACCAAGAGGAGTTGAGCGAGATAATTAGACCGGTTGTTATCAAGATTCTCGCCACATCATATGGAGATTACTTCTTACAGGCAGCACGCTTTAAAGACGAGGCGTTCTCTGAGGAGCGAGAGTGGCGAATTGTTTTCCATGCAGTTCGCGACATGGTTCTCAATGTGCATCGAGCCGAACCAGATACGAGGATCGTTAAGTTTCGCCCCGGAAAATTCGGAGTAACACCGTACATTGATTTTCCGTTGAACTTGAAGACCAACAACCCTTTACATCGAATTGTGGTCGGACCTTGCCCGCATTCGGATGAAGCTGTGGATGCTGTGAGTCTCCTTCTTGCTGCAAATGGAATCGAAGGCGTTGAGGTCGTTCCCTCCAAAATCCCTTATCGCGATTGGTAAAACCGCAACTGGGATACACTAGGCACTGGCAGGAGGACCGGGCGGTCGCTGCCGGAGGCTTCGCTTTGGC
This sequence comes from Terriglobales bacterium, assembly GCA_015655365.1. Lineage (GTDB taxonomy): Bacteria > Acidobacteriota > Terriglobia > Terriglobales > Acidobacteriaceae > Telmatobacter. The sequence continues at coordinate 1,545 of JAATFE010000335.1, read as the reverse complement.
GAGGACCACCGGGGGAGGAAAGTCCGAACTCCGCAGGGCAGTGTGCCGGATAACGTCCGGGACGTGAGCGTCAAGGCTCATGGACGGCCAGTGCCACAGAAAAGATACCGCCTCGGCTACCCCTCCTCTCGTTTCTTCGGAAGCGGTGGGAGGATCACCCTGGAACTACCAGAAGGGTTCGCCTGGACGGATCGGTCCCAGCGCCGGGGTAAGGGTGAAAAGGTGCGGTAAGAGCGCACCGCTCGCGCCCGTAAGGGCCGGGGTCAAGGTAAACCCCACACGGAGCAAGACCAAATAGGGAGGGAAGCGCCAGCCGAAGAGCCAGGCGGCGCTGCGCACCGGCCCGGTGCGCCCAGGCGGCTTGAGCAATTGCCGAAACCTCCGGGTAGGTCGCTGATGAACGTCCGCGGCAACGCGGCGTCTAGAGGAATGACCGCACACGACAGAATTCGGCTTACAGGTCCCTCTGCCGAAGGATTTCTGGAAAAACGACAGCCCCGGCCGGGGAGGGTTCCTGGCTGGGGCTGGCTGTTTTTGGAGAGCGGAGCTAGCCGCGCTGACGCGCGTGTTGGCGGGGTTAGCGGAGTTCGCCTGGCGGCAGGCCGGTGTGGACGACCAACTGCGCGGACTGCCTGCAACTCCACGAACCCGCTAGCTCCGTTAACGCCGCTCCGGTACGATCAATTTATGCTGCGAGTAAAACTGTTGGAAAAAGAGGCCCGGTTGCCGGTGGTGGCTCACCCCGGCGAAGACCTGGGCTATGATCTGTTTGCGCTGGAAGGCGCTTTGCTCAACCCACGAACCACCGTAAAGCTGCGGACCGGCATCGCCGTCGAGGCTCGACACCCCGCCACGGGCGCTCCGCTGGGGCTGCTGGTGCGGGACCGCTCGTCGATGGCGTCCAAGGGGATTGCCACCACCGGAGGCGTGATCGACGCCGGCTACCGGGGGGAGATCCTGGTGCTGATGACCAACCTGGGCGACAGCGCCGTCGAGCTGAAAGCCGGCGAAAAGATTGCCCAGATGATTCCGGTGCCGGTTTTGACCGGACCTGTGGAGGCAGTGGAAAGCCTGGAAGATTCGGCACGCGCGGAGAAGGGTTTTGGGAGTTCGGGACGGTAAAGAGCCCGAAATACCCTGTCCCGGAACCGTGAGACGACCGGCTGCGTATCAAAATGAGGGCGAGGCTGCGGCTTTCTGCCGGTTGAGGACTCTTCGGACGGCCTTAACGGGGTTGGGCCGTCCATATTGCCATGGCGGAGTTTGCGTACACTAGGGGGAACCAGAAAGGGGGCCTTATTTTGTGCCCCAGAATGCCGAGTCCCTATCGCGGACGCGTCTGGCGGCAGGATAGGGCGCTGGCTGTTCTCGCAAGGAAAGCAGGACCATGCAACTCTCTGAGGCCTTTAAACTCGCGCTGCAATCCCTTTGGAGCAACAAACTGCGCACCCTGCTCACGCTGATCGGCGTGGTGATGGGCGTGGCCTCGGTCATCATGGTCATTACGCTGGTGAACGGCGCCAACAACTATGTGAGCACCAAGCT
>JAATFE010000082.1 GCA_015655365.1 Terriglobales bacterium | reverse complement strand
GCAAGCAAGGCGATACACTGAGCCGCCAGCCAGTGCTTTCCCGCGTTGATCTTGTAACTCATTTGCCCCACCTCTTCTACGTCTCTATACATGCCAGACTCCCGGAATAGCGTGCTGACAATGCGGACAGGAATTGTCCTCACCGATCAGCACTTTGTTGGCAACGAATCCTGCACGCTCCACCAGCAACTTGCGGCAGTGCGGGCAATACGTATTCTGCGCGGAATGTCCCGGCACATTGCCGATATAAACATAGTGCAGTCCCTCGGCGTCGGCAATCGCCTTGGCGCGTTCCAGCGTGGACACCGGCGTGATGGGCAGATTCTTCAGAAGATATTCGGGATGGTATTGCGTGAAGTGCAGCGGCACATCCACGCCCAGGTTGGTCTTGATCCACGCCGCCAATCCGCGAAACTCCGCATCGCTGTCGTTGAGCGTCGGCAGAACAAGATAGACAATCTCTGTCCACTTATCCATCTTGCGTAAAGTTACTATCGTATCTAGCACCGGCTTCAGTTGCCCACCGACCGCGTTTCTGTAGTACGACTCGGAGAACGATTTCAGGTCGATTTTGACTGCGTCCATTTTGCCATAAGCTGCACGCAGCGCCTCTTGCTGCATGTACCCATTCGACACCGCGATGCTGCGCACGCCGGCCGCGTGTCCCGCATCGGCAGTATCCATCAAAAACTCGCTGAAGATAATGGGCTCGGTATAGGTATAGGCAATCGTCGGGCAGTTATATTGCCTGGCTAACTCAGCGATGCGCTGAGGAGGAAGAAATTCGGCGGGGATCTGCTCCGGCTGCGCTTGAGATATATTCCAGTTCTGGCAGAATTTGCAGTTGACGTTGCAGCCCGCCGCAGCCACCGAGAATGCGACCGTGCCGGGCAGGTAGTGGAACAGCGGCTTCTTCTCGACGGGGTCGACATGCGCCGCGCACACCCGTGAATGCACCAAAGTGTAGAAAATTCCGTCGCGATTCTCGCGCACTCCGCAGTAGCCACGCTC
>JAATFE010000466.1 GCA_015655365.1 Terriglobales bacterium | reverse complement strand
GTCATCAGCGTAACCCGCGCCTCGGGGTCGAACTGGTCGCTGTCGGAGGCGAGGGCGGCGTTGTCGAGGAAATCGGCCAGCGTTTCACCGCGGGCTTCGGCGTCGTGCGCGGCGTTGGCCAGTTCCTTCAGGTTCTCAATGCGGCTGAGGGATTCAGGCGAGCCCTCCACTTCCAGCGATTTGATATACCCCGAGCGGTCGATGAGGAAACGAATCAGTTCAGGCAAAGTCGCGGCGTCGCCGGGAGACCGAAAAGCTGCTCCTTGCCCCTTTTCGTCGGTCGCCACTTCTTCCGCATCCGATTCGAAATCGGGGTCGGGTTGGGTTGCTTTCCCAGGTCTCAAAAGCGAGACCTGGGGCACCCGCCTGGCTGGCTGCTCCGCAAACGGTGAAAAGCTGGCGGCGTCGAGCAGAGTGAGTTGGGAACCGGGCTCGCCGAAGTTGAAGCTGGTGGCGGACTCGGCGCTGGCTGAGTCTGCGCCGCCTTCGCCAAATTCGAAGCCGGTGTCGGCACCCTCGTCCACGGCCACGTCGGCCGAAAGCTTGCCGGCAAAGTCGGGGTCCATCATGGCCTGCGCGTCCAAAACGAGCTGGCGGAAGGACTGGAGCGCCAGCAGCGTGCGCGTCGGAATCAATTTTTCGGCAATGGCCCTGGCCGTGATCTCCCAGGTGGAGGTGCCGGTCTCGAGAGCTAGCCGCTCCAGCGTTTCCAGCGTAGTTTTGCCGATGCCCCTGGCTGGGGTATTGATCACCCGTTGCAGCGCCATGGAATCGTGCGGGTTGCGGATCAGACGCAGGTAGCAGAGCATGTCGCGAATCTCGGCTCGTTCATAAAAGCTGAAGCCGCCCACCATGGTGTAGCGGATATTGAACCGGCGCAGAGCTTCTTCCACCAGCCGCGACTGCGAGTTGGTGCGGTAAAGCACGGCGCAATGGGCATCCTGCCCATCCGAGCTGGCCTCGCGCAGGTACTTTTGAATGCGGTCGGCAATGAACAGCGCTTCGTTTTCGCCGTCGGGCGCTTCGTAATAGCCGATCAGGCTGCCGCCCTGGCGATCGGTCCACAGCTTCTTGCCCTTGCGACGCACATTGTTCGCCACCACGGCGCCCGCGCCCTCAAGAATGACCTGCGTCGAGCGGTAGTTCTGCTCCAGGCGCACGATCTTGGCGTTGGGAAAGTCCTTTTCGAACTCCAGAATGTTGCGGATGTCCGCGCCGCGCCAGGAATAAATGCTCTGGTCCTCGTCGCCCACCGCGCAGACATTTTTCCGCTCCCCGGCCAGCAGCTTCATCAACTCGTATTGGGGGCGGTTGGTGTCCTGGTACTCGTCCACCAGCAGGTAGCGGTAGCGGTTCTGGTAGCGTAGGCGCGTTTCGCCGGAAACCTTCAGCAGACGCACCGCTTCCAGCAGCAGGTCATCGAAATCCATTGCGTTGTTCTTGCGCAGCTCGTCCTTGTAGCCCTTGTAAATGTGGGCGATGCGCTCGCTGTTGGGATCCTTGGAGCCGAGGTAATACTCCTGCGGATCGACCATGTGATTCTTGGCCCAACTGATTTTGCCCAACACGGTGCGCGGAGTGAGCTGCTTGATGTCCAGCCCCATGCGCTTCATCACCTGCTTGACGATGGCTTGCTGGTCGTTCTCGTCGAAGATGGCAAACGAGCGGGTCAACCCTTCGCCGCCCACCCGCATGGCCTCGATGTCGCGCCGCAGCATCCGCACGCAGAGCGAGTGGAAGGTGCAAAGCAGCGGCTTGGCCACGCTGGAGTGGTCCAGCAGCTTGTCGACGCGCTCGCCCATCTCTTTGGATGCCTTGTTGGTAAAGGTAACGGCCAGGATCGAATCCGGGGCCACGCCCTTTTCGCGGATGAGCCAGGCGATGCGATTGGTGATGACGCGGGTCTTGCCCGAGCCGGCTCCGGCCAGGATCAGCAGCGGGCCTTCCGTGGTCTCCACGGCGGAGCGCTGTTCGGGATTCAATTTGGCGATGAGTTCTAGCAAGGCGGCGTCCGGGGGGAAGAATCCTTACTCTAGTGTACCCGCAGCCGTGTCATGGAGGATTGACAAGCGGCAGGGGAACCAGAGCAAGAGCGTCCGAAAAACCGCAACGTGAACAAGGTCACAGCCACCTCTGCCCTCGCGTCGTTACGCTAATGATGGACACCATGCTCAAACGAATGTCTTTGCGATCCTTGTACGCGCTCCTCGGTTTTGCGATTCTTACCGCCTTCTTCCTGCTCGGTTCCTGCCTGCACCAGATCGGTATTCCCATCCCTGGCGGCGTGCTGGGGTTGATCCTCTTCTACCTGTCCATGTCCACCGGCCTCGTGAAGCTCAAGTGGGTGGAAAGCATGGCCGGCTTGATGCTGCGCCACATGGTGCTGCTGTTCGTGCCCCTCACGGTGGGCTTGATGGAGATGGGCCAACTGCTCTCGAAGCAGGCCGTGGCCATCACCGCCAGCTTGCTGGTGAGCCTTGTGGCGGTCATGGTCACCACCGGCCTGTTGGGCCGTTGGCTGCTCCCCGCTCTTCCCGCCGCAGGGAAAGAGGCCGGCCAATGAACTTTCTGGTTACGCATCCGGTTTTCAGCATCGCATTCACGCTGCTCAGCTATTTCCTGGCCACTGTTTTGCACCGCCGCTGGCGCTGGATTCCTCCCATTGTTGCCGCCTGTTTGCCCATCGTGGCCCTGCTGCTGCTGGTCCGCGAACCCTACGAGAAATACAACCAGGGCGGCAACTGTTTGACCTGGCTGCTCGGCCCGGCGACGGTGGCGCTGGCGGTTCCCATGTACCGGCACGGCGTGGCGCTGCGGCGCTCCCTGCCCACGCTGGCCCTGATCGTGCTGGCCGGCTCGGTGGTGGGCATGATCACGGCCGGCGGAACCGCATGGCTGCTGGGCGCGCCGCTGCCGGTGGTCATGTCCACGATTCCCAAGTCGGTCACCACCCCCATCGCCATCGAGGTCTGCCGCGAATTGAAGGGCATTCCCCAGATCACCATTGCGCTGGTGATTTTGGCCGGAGTGCTAGGCGCCAGCTTCGGTGCTCCCCTAATGCGGCTGGTGGGTGTGAAGGACGACCGGGCCATTGGCGCAGCGATCGGCACCGCTGCGCACGGTGTGGGCACGGCCAGCCTGGTGCGCCGCTCGGAGATGCAAGCCACCGTATCCTCCTGGGCCATGGCGGCTGCGGGGGTATTTACTTCGCTGTTGGCTGCGCTGCTCAAGCTGTTTCTGCATTGAAGGCGGGGTTTGCTGAACCTAAATGCCCAATTTGCATATTTTGTGCAAATTAGACATTTTGACTATACTGCTTTCATGCCGACTGTCTCCGCAACTCACGCCAAGCAGAACTTCGCCGCGATGCTCGACCAGTCGCAGCGCGAACCTGTGCGCATTCAGCGCCACGAGAGGGACATTGCCGTACTGGTGTCGGCGGAGGAGTACAACCGGCTGCATCGGGATCGATGGGCCGAATTCAATCGCCTTGCGGCGCTTGCCGCCGAACAGGCAAAGGCCAATGGGCTAACGGAAGAGAAGCTGGCTGAGATCCTGGCGAACGGATGAACGGTTTCACACGGGTCCTCCTAGACACAAATGTGGTGGTGAGCGGGCTTCTTTTTCCCGGCTCTGCTCCAAGTCAGGCTTTGATCAAGGCGCAGGCCGCAACGGTTCTTGCGTCGGATGCGACACTGCTGGAGCTGATCGAGGGAATGAACCGCGACCGCTTCGATCGGTATGTGAGCCTGGAATTGCGGCAGCGCCTTGCTGCGGAGTTTGCGAACGTTTGCGAAACGGTTCCAATTGTCTCGTCGATTCGAGCCTGCCGCGATCCCAAGGACGACAAGTTCCT
>JAATFE010000178.1 GCA_015655365.1 Terriglobales bacterium | reverse complement strand
ATTTTCCTGCCCGCCAGGCGGGAAAATGTGCCTTTGCGCAAAGACGCTGCGACCAATGGCAGGTAGAATCGTCTGTACAGTAGGCAGAGTTGCCTCACCGGCTGCCTGCGCTGCCTTTTTGGCCCTCCGGCTCGGGATTTTTTCCCTTCCGTCCGGTTCAAGAGGCGCGGAAACCCCTGGATCATGAAACTAAAATTCTGTTCGCCGCTCTTCTGGCTGTCGTTTGCCGCCGCATTTGCTGTTCTGCTTCCGTCCGCGCAGGTCCGTGCCCAAAACCCAGCCGGCGCGCCGGCCCCCAGCAGCCCCGCGACCGCCAAGGTTATTTCTCCTGCGCCTGCCCCGGCAGCAGCGCCTGAAACCGCGCCCCCGGACCGCTCTCAGGCGTACTATCACATGGCGCTGGCAGGCGGTTACGAAGAAGACGCCGCCACCCAGGGCCGGCCGGAGTATGTCACCCACGCCATCGAGGAATACAAGCTTGCCCTCAATGCCGATCCCACCTCCGCGCAGTTGAACAACGGCTTGGCCGATCTCTACTTCCGCACCGGTCGCACCCGCGATGCCGAGGTCACGGCCCGGGCTTTGCTCAAAACCTCGCCCGACGACATCGACGCCCACAAGCTGCTCGGCCGCATCTACCTGCGCCAGTTGGGCGAAGGGCAGAGCCCCACCTCCTCTCCCGCGGACTCCGGCAAGGCCCTCGATCTGGCCATTTCCGAGTTCGAGAAGGTCATCGCCCTGATGCCCAGCAGCGTTGAAGACCGCATGGTCCTCGGCCAGCTCTACTCCGTCAGGCACGAGGCCAAGAAGGCCGAAGATCAGTTCAAAACTGCGCAATCCCTCGAACCTGATTCCGAAGAAGTTGTGCTCAATCTGGCTCGTCTCTACGCCGAGAGCGGCGACATCGCCCATGCCGTCAAGGTGATCGAGGCTGTCGCTGTCGCCGACCGCACCCCAAAAATGGAATTCGCCCTGGGCGCATCCTATGACCAGTTGAAGCAGACCAAGGACGCCATCGCCGCCTATCAGCGCGCCGCCGACATGGAGCCCGGAGACGTCCGTACCATGGGCGCTCTGGCCCAGGCCCTGCTCACCGACGGCCAGTACGACGAAGCCCTCAAGCAGTTCCAGTTGGTCGCGGATGCCGATCCCAACGACATCTCCGCACTCATCCACATCAGCGAAATCCAGCGCCGCCAGGAAAAGTACGAGGACGCGCTGGCCACCATTCGCACCGCTCTCAAAAAGGATTCCACTTCCCTCGAAGCCGGCTATAACGAGGGCCTCCTGCTCGATGTTCTTGGCCGCTACGAAGAGGCCGCTGCCGTCTATGAAAAGATGGTGGATCTCACCTCCCATGCCAACGGCGCATACACAGCCGAAGAGAAGAACAACCGCAGCATCTTCCTCGAGCGGCTGGGCGGCGTCTACCACGAAGAGAGCAAGGTCGAGCAGGCCATCGGCGCCTACCAGAAGATGATCGACATGGGCGGCGATCCCGCCGTGCGCGGCTTCCAGGGTCAGGTTGAAACCTACCGCGACGCCCGCATGTTCGACAAGGCCATCGAGGTCTCCCGCAAGGCCCTCGAAGCCAAACCCAAAGATCGCGACCTGAAGCTGATGCTGGCCAGCGAATTGGCCGACCAAGGCAAGGGCGATGAGGGTTTGGCCTTGGCCAAGACCATGCTCGACAATACCGCCGAAGACCGCGGCGTCTGGCTGGCCCTGGGACAGATGAACGTCCGCCTGCGCCGCTGGAAAGACGCCGACGAGGCCTTCACCAAGGCCAGCGCTCTCACCACCAAGAAGGAAGACCGCATTTACCTGCTCTTCCTCCGCGGCGAACTGGCCGAACGCCAAAAGCACTACGAGCCGGCCGAGCAGTTCTTCCGCCAGGCCCTGGAATTGGATCCCACCAACTCCATGACCCTCAACTATTTGGGCTATATGCTGGCCGACAAGGGAACCCGCATCACCGAAGCCCTCGGCCTGATTCGTAAAGCGGTCGAACTGGAGCCGATGAACGGCGCGTACCTCGATTCATTGGGCTGGGCCTACTTCAAGCTGGGGCAGTACGAACTGGCCGAAGAAAACCTGCTTCATGCCGTCGAGCGCGACCGCACCGACCCTACCGTCCACGAGCACTTGGGCGACCTCTATGAGAAGACCGGTCGCATCCGGCTTGCCGCCGCACAGTGGGAGCTCTCTCTGGCGGAGTTCGCCCGCTCGGCCGCTGTCGATGTCGAGCCCGGCGATGTGGCCAAGGTGCAGCGCAAGCTGGACACGGCCCGCACCAAGCTGGCCAAGCAGGATAGCGCCACCGGCCGTCCCAAACCGGAATAAGACCTCGTAGCGGGCGCCCTGAAGCTCTGGACGCCCAGCTTGGCCCTCGGACCGCCGTGTTTTTGTGCAGTTCGCCGCGGTTCGCGGGCCTATTTCCCCTTCTTTGACGCCATGCAGGTATCCTTGAGCCTGTATGTCTCACGTTCTTCTTGCATTGGCCGTCTTCGGCCTGATTACCTCTTCGGTGTTCGCCGGCATGGTGCTGGCGGCGGTGCCCTCGTATCTGCGCGAGCGGCGATTAGCCCTGGCGCAGCTTGAAGCGCGGCCGGGGTTCACTCCGCCGCTGACGCTTCTGAAGCCGGTGCACGGAGCCGAGCCCGGCCTGGAAGCGCATTTGGCCAGCTTTTTCGAGCAGGACTACCCCGCCTACGAAATTCTCTTT
>JAATFE010000426.1 GCA_015655365.1 Terriglobales bacterium | reverse complement strand
TCGTCGTAGAAGATGCCATAGGCTGAACGAATCACCGTGCGGCTTCTGCCTAGCGGGTCCCATGCGAAGCCGATACGGGGCGCCCAGTCACTTTTGAAGACGGGGGCAATGGTGTCGGGCACACCGGAGTCGCCGGGAAACAGGAGGCCGTTTGGAGCGTTAGGGTAAACGGTGGATTGGTGGCCAGGCGCAAACTCCATCATGCGATCGTGAATGTCCCGGAACGGCGTCGTGATCTCGTAACGCACGCCGTAGTTCAGCGTGAGCGTGGAGCTGATGCGGTACTCATCCTGTGCGTAGGAGCCCAACTCCCAGCCACGCAGATTGCGCGTGAAGTCGCCCCCGGCTTGAGTAAATATATCCGGCTTACCCAGCAGGAAGTTAGCCAATGAGTTGTTGGTGTAACCCTGAACGGTAAAAGAAAAGGTGCCCGAAGCAAAGTTTGCCTGGTACCCGTTGAGCTGGGTCCGGCGGAACTGGCCACCGAAGCTGGTGACGTGTTTGCCCTGCGTGTGGGCCAGGTTCGCGCTGAATGCGTAGTCGTTCTGGACGCTGTCGCGCGGGTTGATGATCGGGTCGCCCACGTTGGAGTAACCCTGGGTCATGATCAGTGGCGCGCCCGTGGCCGAAGCCCTTGTGGAGGAGTATCCGAAGCCGAAGGCCTGGGGGCTGAAGCCGGAGAATCGCTTATCCAGTACAACGTGGTCCTGGAAGAAGCTGACATTGGCAGTCAGCACCGTATGCGGAGAAAAGGTGTGCGTTTCAGTGAGTCCGCCCAGGTGTGTGTTGGCGTAGTAGCCAACGGGAAACCCTGGAACATCGGCGCCGAGTTCCGAATACGGGCTGCGGAGTTCCATCGTCGAGTAGCTGTAACGCGCGCTTAAAACATCCATGTCCCGCAGCAGCCAGTCGGCCTTTGCCCCGCCCTGGTCGCTGTTGTTCTGGCTCAGGTTTGTGGATTGGGCCAGGTGCGGATTTTCTGACGTGTTGGGTGTGGGAAAGAACTGGAGGTATTTGGCGGTGATGGCGCTGATCTGGCCGGAAAGGTTGTTGCTGAAGGGAGTTCGCGTGGAATTCAAAAGAATGGGCGCATCGGCCGAGAAGTCGCCACTGCGTTCCGCCAGCGTCGGCACCACCACGCCATGCGTGATGTCCTGATTTTCGCGAAGGCCTTCGTAGTACGCGAAGAAGTAGGCATGGTTGTGCACCATGGGGCCGCCGATCGTGCCGCCGAACTGGTTCTGCTTGAGCTCTTCCTGCTTCGGCGCGAAATAGTTGTTGGCATTGAGTGCGTCGTTGCGCAGGAACTCATACAGCGTTCCGTGGACCTGATTCGTGCCGGAACGGGTAACGATGGTGGTAATGCCCCCGCTGGTTCCTCCGAACTCAGCCGGCGCGGTGGTGGTCAGAATGCGGAACTCAGCCATGGTATCGGCTGGCGGTCGATACGCGTACCCGCCGTCCATGCGATTGATGTCGCGCATGCCGTCCACGAGGAAGGTATTGGACTCCGGACGCATGCCGTTGACTTCATAATTTTGGCCTGCCCGACGGAAGTTGCCCATCACCGTCAATCCTGCGGAGGTCGGACGCACTCCAGGCTGAAGAATGCCCAACTGGGAGAAGTTACGGCCGTTGAGCGGCAGATTTGCAATCTCGGTTTCGCTCACCACCGCGCCTTGCGCGATCTCATTGGTTTGCAGCCCAGCGGCCTCAGCGCTAACCTCGACGGTCTGCTTGTCAGTCGCGGGAACAAGCTGCACGGCAATCTGTGACTGGTTCCCGACGTCGAGATGTATCCGCGCACTGACCCAGGTAGCAAAGCCGCTGAACCGCACCTCGACCCGGTAGTCGCCGACAAACAACTCCTGAAACGAGAACTCGCCGTTACTATCCGAGCGCTGTACATGCCGCTGCGCCGTATCATTCGACGCGATCACGACTTCGGCGCCCGGCACAACAGCCCCAGTCGCTTCCGTGACGACGCCTCTCAAAGAGGCGGTCGCGCTTTGACCCATGGCCGGGTGGCGCAGAACCATGAAAGTCGCCGCGATAAATACATACAGAAAAATGCGCTTCATCAAAGGCCTCGTGTCCAAAGTTTGGGACCATGTAGGCTACCTGTTCCACGCATTGCGCGCATCGATAGAAAGTTGCACTTAAGGACCGTTCTTCCGGTGGATAGATGCGCCCACGCACACACATTCCCGATCTTTCCGCGCAGGGTGGGAGACCAACAACAGGTCCTTGACCGGATGATTCTGTACCCTGAGTTCGTGCTTTCCCCGGTCCCAAAAGCGGGATCTCCACCCCACGGACGAAAACCTATCCGTGGGGACCACAGACCGGGGGAACCCAGTGTTGGTACCGCTTCATGCGGTCAGAATCCTACTAAAGCCCGCATCGTTTTTGGGGCACTATCGGCACGACTGAAGTCGCGCCCTGACGCACAGCGATTTTCTGAAAACAAGATTCATTCTGGCCCTACAGGGCGCCGATCCTATTTTTCATGTTTACCCCGGATTGTGCTGCGCTTCGTCCGGGGCTCCGCTTCGTGGGCTCTCCTCAGCGGTTCTCGCCGGGCGCATGCTTTCCCGCGGTTGCGCTACGCCGCGCCGGGGGCTATGATCGGTGGCGCCCTTGGGGAGCAAGGGCAAAAGGTCTCTTGTTCAGCGGGAAAGAGAATCGATTTCGGGAAACAATGGTGTTGCCGCGATTGGCCGGGATTCATGTCGCGAACACCCATCCACACGAGGGCGTCTGATATTCTGGGCTTTGCTACGATGCGCTGGTTAATGATTGGATTTCTCGTCTCCCTTGGGTTGCTGCTTTTGGCCGCCGTGGGCGGGGCGTGCCACATCTGGCTCCAACGCGCAAAGCTCGCCCACAAGCCGCCGCAGAGCGCCGACCTCGGCGCGGCAGACGGAACCGATATCGAGGTGGAATCCTGACGCGGTTTCCGTGAGTAGTCTACCCAGCGCCTGCGCCAACCCAGAGCTTCACCGCCAAGCATCGTTGCACTCTTTCGTTGAAAGGATCTTTCCCATCGTGAGCACTCAGCAAACAGGAACTCCCACTTCTGCCCCTATCGATATTTCCATTGCCCACAGTCCCGACTCCGACGACGCCTTTATGTTTTATGGGCTGGCCACCGGCAAGGTCCGCGTGCCCGGCTATCGCTTCAACCACACGCTTTGCGACATCGAGACCCTGAACCGCCGCGCGCAGAGCGAGGCGTTCTTCGACGTGACCGCGATCAGCTTCCACGCCTACCCGTATCTGCAAGACAACTACACCCTGATGGGTTGCGGCGGCAGCGTGGGCGAGGGCTATGGGCCCATGATCGTCTCGAACAAGAAGCTGGCGCTCGACGACCTGACGAAGATCAAGATCGCCGTCCCCGGCGCGATGACCACGGCCTATTTGGCGCTGAAGATATTCAATCCGGCGATCGAGACCGTGACCGTGCCTTTCGACCAGATCATTCCCCAGATCCTGGCCGGGAACTTCGACGCGGGGCTGATCATCCACGAAGGGCAGCTCACCTACTCCGCCAGCGGGCTCTACAAGATTCTCGATCTGGGCGTGTGGTGGCGCGAGACGCAAGGGTTGGTGCTGCCTTTGGGCGGCAACGCCGTGCGCCGCTCGCTGGGCGCCGAATCGCTGAAGATTGTGACCAAGGCGGTTCGCGACAGCATTCAGCACGGGCTTGACCACCGCGAACAGGCGCTGGAGTACGCGATGCAGTTTGCCCGCGACCTGGATTCCCGGCTGGCCAACCGCTTCGTGAGCATGTACGTGAACGAACGCACGCTGGACTACGGCGCGGACGGCCTCAAGGCGATCCACAAGCTGCTGGATCTAGGCTACGAGAAGGGCATCATTCCCATCGCGCCCAAGGTGGACTTCGTAGATTAGGTCTTTGACCGGATGATTCTGTACCTTGGGTTCGTTTTCTCCCAGGTCTCAAAAGCGAGACCTGGGGCACCCAAGCTGGTACAACTACTTCAAGCGGTCAGAGGCCTAGAACGTTTCTCCTGATTTACGGCACGGCTAAAGCCGTGCCCTTTCAAAGCCACTCTACACCCACTAGAAAAATGCTCTAAGCCTGCATTTCCTGGACGGCTTCCTCGTCCGCGCCGAGGCCGAGGAATTCCTGGAAGACGTCGTTCGAGAGCAGCCGGCCTTGCGGGGTCAGGCGCACCGTTCTACCATCCGAGGTCACAAGGCCCCTCTCGGCCATGCGCGCGACGACTTCCATCGCCGGGGCGGCCATGCGCGTGCCAAACTCGCGGCGCAGGGCAGCCACTTTTACGCCCGCATTCAGGCGCAGACCCAGGAACCAGGCTTCCTCGTGCTGCCGCGCAGGCGAAAGCCAGGCTGTTTCCGCCGGCTGGGGGCCGGAAAGATACTCGGGCAAATCGTCGGTGGTATTGAACCGCAAGACGTAGCCGGATTCAGAGCGGTCTGCTGCCGGCAGTGCTTCCCGGAGCATCGACGAAGCATCGAGCCCGAGTCCCAGGTAGGGCCGGCGCTGCCAGTAGCGCAGATTGTGGCGGGACTGAAAGCCGCGCTGGGAGAAATTCGAAATCTCGTACTGCTCCAGTCGTCCGCGGCGCGGATGGGCCAGTTTCTCGATGGCTGTCGAGTACATTGCGGCGATGGCGTCGTCGGTGGGAACCAGCTCGGCGTGGTAGCGTGCACCCCCGGCGAGCATCTCCCGGCCCAGCCGCGAGTCCTCGTCCACTTCCAGCATGTAGACGCTGGCGTGGGGGACATGGCACTCGGCCAGCACTGCCAGCGACTCCTCCCAGGAGGCGAAGGTCTGCCCGGCCAGCCCGGCGATCAGGTCCACATTGATGTTGGCGATGCCTGCCGCACGGAGGCGGCGCAGATCGTCGATGACGATGGCCCGGTTGTGCAGCCGCCCGCTGACCTGAGTTTCGCGGTCGATGAACGACTGCACGCCCAGGCTGACGCGGTTTACGCCCGCCGCGACCAGCGCGTTCAGAACCTCGTCGGCAAGCTGGCCCGGCGCGCATTCGGCCGTAATTTCCGCGTCCGGATCGAAGTCGAACCGTTCGCGCATGGCGGTGAACAGCTTCGCCAGCAACTCGGGCGCAAGGAGGCTCGGGGTGCCTCCGCCCAGGTAGACCGAGTCCACCTGGCGGGGCAGATCCACGCCCATGCGCGCCGCCCACGGGCCGGCAGCGGCCATGTCTTCGATGAGGCGGTCCACGTAGCGGGCATGATCGCTGGCCGGATAGACCCCCGAGGCAAAGTTGCAGTATGTGCACTTGGAACGGCAGAAGGGAATCGAAAGGTAAAGACCAAGCGCGTCGTTTTGCAATTCAGCCATAAAAACCATTGTTTCACGGTCCCAGCCACGGGTGCACCCCCGACCCGTAATCCCTAAACCATGTTCCCCGTTATGCAATCATTGATGGCAGGGAGACCCGGTTTGAAAGTTTGGCCTTTGATGGGCGTTGTGCTGGTGCAAGGCTTTCTGCTTCTGGCCCATCTGTTCCTCTATCGCACCTGGATCGACTTTTGGGGCGCCTCCGGCCCAGCCGGAGACCTGGCGCTGCGGGCCACTCTGTCGGTGCTGGCCTTCAGCTTCATGGCCGCCGCGCTGCTCGGCTTTCGCTTCTCCGGCGTGCTGGTGGCCACAATTTACAAGCTCGCCGCCGTCTGGCTGGGGCTGCTCAATTTTTTCTTTCTGGCGGCTTGCCTGTGCTGGCTGATCTGGTTTGGATTTTCTCCGTTTGTTCCCCGATTGGCCGCCCATCGCCCGGAACTCGCCGCGGTTCTTTTCTCCCTGGCGCTATTGGTGGGCCTGTATGGCATTTTGAACGCCAGCAGGATTCGCGTGCGGCGGGTCGCAGTGACATTGCCTGGGTTGCCCGCGTCCTGGCGCGGGCGCACGGCCCTCTTGCTCAGCGACCTGCATCTGGGCAACGTCAACGGCATAGGATTCAGCCGCCGCATCGCGGCCATGGGTGCCGGTTTGAGCCCGGACATCGTCTTTCTTCCCGGCGACATCTTCGACGGCACCAAGGCCGATTCGGGCCGGCTAGCCGCGCCACTGCTTGAAATTGCCCCTCCCCTCGGCTTCTTTTTCACCAGCGGCAACCACGAGGAGTACGGCGGCGAAACGCACTATGCCGAAGCCATGACCCGAGCCGGCATCCGCGTGCTGGAGAACGAGCGCGTCACTGTGGACGGTCTGCACATCCTCGGCGTGCCTTGCGCGGACTCGAGCTATCCCATCCGGATGCGCGCCTTTCTCGATGGTCTCAACCTGGCCGCGGGCGAGGCCAGCATCCTGCTCAGCCACGTGCCCAACCGGCTGCCCATCGTGGAGCAGGCAGGGGTCAGCTTGCAGCTTTCCGGCCATACGCACGGCGGCCAGATCTTCCCGTTCACCTGGTTTACCCGCCGCGCCTTCGGCAAGTTTACTTATGGATTGCAGCGGTTCGGCGCATTGCAGGTTTACACCTCGAGCGGCGCCGGGACATGGGGTCCACCGATGCGCGTGGGAACCATCCCCGAGATGGTTTTGCTGACGTTCGAGTAGGCTGGTTTTGTGCTACGATGTAGGCATGTTGCTACATGGGAGGTGAGCCGTGGCGATTATTACCTTTTCCACCTTCTCAAGTCGAGAGTTCAATCAGAACGCCAGCAAGGCTAAGACACTTGCTAAGAAGGGGCCCGTCTTCATTACGGATCGCGGACGCCCTGCCCACGTGTTGCTGTCGATCGAGGAATATCGGAAGATTACCGGCAAACGGGAGAGTATTCTCGACCTGCTGGCGATGCCGGAGGCCGGTCAAATTGAATTTGAGCCCCCTCGTTTAGGGGATGAACCGGTCCGTCCAGCGGACTCGTTTTGATGTACCTGCTCGATACCAATGTCGTTTCCGAGCTTCGCAAGGAGAGCGTGGGCAAGGCAGATCGCCATGTCACGGCTTGGGCCAGGAGCGTTCCGGCGGAGTCCATGTTTCTGTCGGCAATCTGCATTCTGGAACTTGAGACGGGGATCCTCCTGTTGGAGCGCCGCGATCCATTTCAAGGGGCCAAACTCCGCGCGTGGATGGAGGATCGTGTTCTGCCTGCCTTTGCAGACCGCATTTTGCCGGTCGATACTGCTGTCGCGTTGCGTTGCGCTAGCCTCCATGTGCCCAACGCACGCCCCTACCGGGACTCCCTGATTGCCGCAACGGCTTTGGTGCACGGCATGACCGCTGTCACCCGCAATGTCTCCGATTTCGAGCCCACCGGTGTAGCCCTTCTCAACCCTTGGCAAGAGTGACTTGTTCTCCTGTGCAGGCTGTTGTTGCATGTCGAGGATTCCAGGGATCGCAACCGTCTTAAAGAGAGCCGATTTGCGAGGCTTTCAGGTCCAGCCAAATGCGCCGGTTCATTCGATTGCTGTGCGCTTGCTTGCTCTCAATCGCTCATTCGTGGAGCTTCTACAATGAACATTTCGAGGAACGGGGGAGAGCAATGAATCCAAGCCGCAGCGGGAGCAGGCTGCGCGGTTGCCTGGCCTTGGCTATTCTGGCCATGGCAGCAGTGCGCAGCCAGGCTGCCGCGCCACAAACGCCGGTGTGCGAGAAGATCGTGCTCAATGGCGAAGTGAATGCCGGCCAGGAATGGAAGGCGGCTTTTGGGCAGGGATGGGTCTTCCGCGTGCTGCCCATTCAGCCCGGTCAGGCCGGCTACAGCGGGTGGGGTCTGGTGGTGGACCGCGCGCAGCCGGCCGGTTACCCGGACGCGCTGCTGGTGGCCACGCCCCCCTACAATTCCATCAATGAGCGCGAGGTGGGCACCACCTTCGGACTGCGTGCCCAGGACGCGATCGGCTGGAACCCGCGGAGCTTCCGTTTCCTCACGAATCCCGATGCGTTGCGGGAGAGCCAGAAGCTGTTTCAGGTTCTGGACGGAACCAGGCAAGGGACGCAGGCGCAGGCGGCGCACGGCGCGCAGGGAATGGCGATCCAGCGGCAGTTGAAGATCAATGGGCAATCCTCGCCGGGCCAGTTTCGCATTTTGGATGCGCGTCTCGCGCCGGGTGTGGCGGACGCGGCTCCCTACGCGGAGAATTGGGCCCTTGCGTCGCCGCGGACGCCGCACAAGTTCGAGCCCGCTTCCGCGGGCAAATCCACGGCGCTGGGCGAAATGCACTGGATGCGTTTTTCGGTAACTCTCTGGCTGCCCGGCGCCTGGAAAGCACCCCAGGAACTTCATGCACAGAAGGCGCCTTGTTCGGAGTGAACGCTGTCCAATGAAGGCGGATGGAACGAGCAATAGTGACCATTCATAACCGAAGCGATCAGGGGTATAGTAAAAAGATGGCGGCCACGGCAGAACGGGACCATTACCTTTTCGGATCGATGGAGAGCAGCGGCAAGAACCGCGCCAAGCTCACGGAAGTGAACTATGGCTACGAGCAGCCGGAGGGAGTTATTTTGACCTCTCTGGATTTTGCCGTGAATTGGCTACGCAAGAACTCGATTTGGCCGGTAACGTTTGGCTTGGCCTGCTGCGCCATCGAGATGATGTCGACGGGCGATTCGCGCTACGATTTGGCGCGGTTCGGCGCCGAGGTCTTCCGTCCTTCCCCGCGCCAGTCGGACCTGATGGTGGTTGCGGGCCGCGTTTCCCAAAAAATGGCCCCCGTCATTCGCCGCCTTTACGATCAGATGGCGGAACCCAAATGGGTCATCTCCATGGGCGCTTGCGCCACTTCGGGCGGTGTTTTCAATAACTATGCGCTGGTGCAGGGCGTCAACCAGGTGATTCCCGTGGACGTCTATGTCCCAGGATGTCCCCCACGTCCGGAGCAACTGATGTATGCCATTACGCTGTTGCAGGAAAAGATCCAGCGCGAGCCGCGCAGCCTGGTGAAGACTCTGAATATGGAGTGAGCCGCGGTGGGAGCCGATTTCCGGCCTAAGCTCATCGGGCGGAGTTAGTGCCGCCTGCGGATTCCAGAAGTATTCACGAAGGCAACCTGTTCAAAAAAAGTGTTCTACCGGAATCGTCCTATGGTACGTTTTAGTTGTGCTGTGTGGACGAGGTACGACCCGCTCTGTATGCGGAGTCGAGTCAGTCCGAGCCGAAAGCAGAGCTCGCAAACAGCCTTTTCCATCTGTTCTTTCAGATCTATTGCGGAGGATTAACGCATGTATGCTCGTGTTTTGAAGTCTTTAAGCCGGGTTCTCGCCTTGTCCCTGGTGGCTCTTATGCCCGTGGCCTTGGCCGCCCAGGATTCAACCAAGCCGGCCGCGAAGGCCCCTGCGGGTGACTCCCCGTCGAAGTGGGACATTTTTGCGGGTTACAGTTACTTGTCGCCCAAGGGAACCGTAAATGGTTTCCCATACAAGGCGATCAACTGGGGCCTGGTTGGGAGCGTATCTCGCTATTTCAACAAGTATGTAGGTGTTCAGGGCGAGGGAGACTTTCACAACGACAGCAATGAGGACAATGCCAATTCGCCGAACGATGATTTCTCCGGTGGATCGGGAGGTTTGATCTTCCGCTTCCCGACTCCCGAGATCACTCCATTCGCCCACGCCCTAGTCGGCGCCGAGAGTGTAGGCAGCACTTATCAAGCAAACAAGTGGGGTGTGGTGTTGACGGCAGGCGGTGGCGTGGACTACGGGACACCCCTGTTCGACCATCATCTCGCAGTTCGCCTTTTCCAGGTGGATTACCAGTACACTCATGAAAATTTTGCTCCGGGTGTACGAGGCAATTTCAATATGCCGCGTTTAAGCACCGGCATTGTTTATCACATCGGCACCATTGCTCCCCCACCGCCGGTGACTGTCAGCTGCTCGGTCAGCCCCGCATCCGTATTCCCCGGCGACCCGATCACAGTGACCGCTACTGCCGGATCCGTGGAGCCCAAGCTGAACGTGATTTACTCCATCACCGGCCCTGGCGTAACTGCCACCACCCCCACTGCTACCGTTGCCACGGCCTCGTTGGCCCCCGGCGATTACACGGTCAAGTGCGGCGTCAAGGAAGGTAAGCCCGGCAAGGAAGGCCTGAAGCCCTGGGAGTCCGCCGAAGCGACGGCCTCATACACGGTCAGGGCATTCGAGCCGCCCACGGTCAGCTGCTCGGCCAGCCCCAGCACCATCAAGCCGGGTGAAACCAGCACCATCACTGCTACCGGCATGAGCCCGCAGAATCGGCCCCTGACCTATAGCTACTCGGCGGCTTCCGGCTCGATCAGCGGCAGCGGCGCTTCGGTTGTCTTCTCTTCGACCGGTGCTCCGACCGGCGCGGTGGATATTAACTGCAAGGTTTCCGACGACAAGGGACAGGTTGCATCGGCCGACACCAACGTGACCATCACGGCCCCGTATGTGCCGCCGACGCCTCACGCCCAGGCTCTTTGCACCATCAGCTTCGACAAGGACAAGAAGCGCCCGTCCCGCGTCGACAACGAAGCCAAGGCCTGCCTTGACGAAGTGGCTCTCAGCCTCCAGAAGCAGTCCGATGCCAAGGCAGTTGTAGTTGGCACTTCGGATGCCAAGGAGAAGGCAGTCACCGAGCAGGAAGCCAAGAAGGCATTGAAGCACAAGCGTGCCAAGGTCCTCGATCTCGCTGCCGAGCGCGCCGTCAACACCAAGGCATACCTGGTAACGGAAAAGGGCATTGACGCCTCTCGCATCAGCGTCGCCACCGAGCCTACGGACGGACAGAAGGTTGAAGATTACCTGGTGCCCGCCGGCGCAGACTTCTCTAGCGATGTGGCTGGAACCACCCCGGTCGACGAGACCGTGGTGAAACCCGCGGAGCGCAAGCCCCTCGGCGCCAAGCCCGCCCACAAGAAGCACGCAGCGGCCACCAAGTAACTGGCCGTCAATCCACATCGTCAAGCCCCCATCCGTTACGGATGGGGGCCGGGCAATTCCAATTTGAGACACATCTTCTGCAATAATTAGAGGCTGACCGGCTCGCCGGCCAGCCTCTTTAGTTT
>JAATFE010000231.1 GCA_015655365.1 Terriglobales bacterium | reverse complement strand
CAACGCGGGCTTTAGCCCCTGAGGGACGCCCTCGACCGGCTTCGCATAGAATCAACCCTTTTTCCGCAACCTCTTTAGCCCCTGAGGGATGTTCTTTTATCCCATCTCCGACGTCTTTTCAGAGTTTCTGGACAGGTTCTAAGGCATCCGTGCTCGCAGTGGCTGTTCGATCTTCCAGGGCCGCGGAACCAATCGCAACACGAACAAACTGGTCTCTGCTCTTACTCTTTCCCCGCCCACCCGGCCATCGTCAGCGTCAGCAGCAGCACACGCTTCAAGCCCGCTTCCCGGTTCCGTGCCGAGTACCATTCGCTCACCGTATGCATCCCGCCTCCATCCCCGCCTGCTCCCATCGATAATGCAGGAACCCCCATCGACAGCGGAATATTGGCGTCGGTCGAGCCGAGCCGAAGAGCGCTCTCGATCCCTAGATGCCGGTCCACGGCGCGCAGCGCTTCCAGCAGCGGCGAGTCGCTTGCCAGCCCCGCGGCCGGCCGGTCGCCAATCTTTTTGATCGTGTAGGTCAACTGCCCCCGCCTCCGACCAGCCTTTGCCGCCGCATTGCACCGGTCCACCGCATCCTCCACGGCGCGATGCAATGCTACTTCCAGCCGCACCAGTTGCTCGGAGTTCGTCGAGCGGAAGTCGATCGAGGCCTGTGCGTTTTCCGGAATGGAGTTCACGCTCGTCCCGCCCTGGATCGTGCCCAAATTGAGCGTCGTCCGTGGCTCTTCCGGCAACTCGGTTTGAGCCACCACGGCCAGCGCTGCGGCCAATGCCACAATCGGGTTCACCGTGCCCGCATCGGTAAAGCTGTGGCCCCCAGGCCCGCTGATCGCAACCTGAAAACGCCTGCTCCCCAGCGCCTGGGTCACCACCATATCTTCGCCCGCGCCGTCCAAAACGATGTGTGCGGCGATTCTGCCTGCCAGCGCGGTCTGTTGGTAGAGATGTCGCACTCCCCGCAGGTCTCCTTCGCCTTCCTCGCCCACATTGCCCAGAAACAGCAGCGGCGCAGCCAGTTCTACTTTGCTCCCGGCCAGAGCATGGGCAATCGCCAGCATCCCCACTACCCCCGCGCAGTTGTCGCAGGCTCCGGGAGCTTCCAGCCGATCCCCGTCCAACACCGGCTTCAGCGGCGTCTCTGCCGGAAACACCGT
>JAATFE010000205.1 GCA_015655365.1 Terriglobales bacterium | reverse complement strand
GGTAACAAGAAACAATAGGTAGGAATATCCCAGGTTAGGCGCGATGAAGCTGCGCCGAACCTGGGGCACCCGCTCGCTTGCGGTTTCTGACGTTTGTTGCGTAACTCCAGCAAAAGAAAACGCAGGTCCTTCGACTCCGTTTGGCGCAAAGTGCGCGCCAAACTCTGCTCAGGATGACAGCTATTTTTATAGTTAGGTCAGAGCCGGGGGGTAGATAGAAACTGGAAAGGCGTATCGGTTCTTTGCGAAGAAAAGCCCAGGTCTCGGAATGAGGCCTGAGCTTTTCTGCTTGTTCGGTAAGTGAGGTGCGCGCTGTGCCGGGTTACTTCTTCAGCGGCTTGCGGGCGAAGTAGTAGAGGGAGAAGGCCAGGGCAGCAAAAGCCGCGACCGAGAAGATCGGGTTGTCGGTGAGCTGGAAGTGGATGGGGTTGGGGACATTGAAGGTGGTGGTGTAACCCTTCAGGGCCACGCCGAGCAGGCCCACGATGCCGCCGGCCGCGATGAGTCCGGAGGCGAATAGGGAACCTGGCGAAACGTCGCCCTCGGCATCGGCATCGCCGCCAGCCCGTTTGACCGCGGAGTCGACCAGCCAGCGGACGACGCCGCCGACGAAGATGGCGAGCGTGGTGCCGATGGAGAGATACGCGCCCACGGCGAAGGCCAGGGAGCGGATGCCCAACAACTCGACGGTGATGACGATGAAGACGCCGAGAAGCACCAGTCCCCAGGGGAGCTTGCGGCTGAGAATGCCGTTGATGACGGTGGCCATCAGGCGGGCCTGGGGAGCGGGAGCCTTTTCGCCGCCGATGCCGGGGATCCACTGCACCTCGATCTTGTGCGAGGTGGGCGAGTAGAGATATTTGCCGTCGGCCAGCTCGGAGGAGCCGAGAGCGTTGAGAACGATGTACTCGCTCTTGCGGTGCATGGTGGTGGTTTTATCCGCGCCGATGACCTGGAACTGATCGTGGAGGCCGCGGGGATCCTTCTGTTCGTTGACGCCGTCGTGGGGCACGGAGATGTCCCATGCCTGGGGAGCGGCGCGGAACTCTTGCAGCGCCTCGTTCATCATGTTGAGGGTGAAGCCGATGGCGACGGTGGAAACCACGATGCCGATGAGGAAGGCAAAGCGCTGGAGGCGGGGGGTTGCGCCGATGAGATAGCCGGTTTTGAGGTCCTGGGAGGTGTCGCCGGCTTCGGCGGAGGCGATGCAGACCACGCCGCCGATGGTGATGGCGAGCGCGCCGAAGGCGGGGGTTGTCCAACCGCTGACGAGGAAGATGGCGGAGGTGGCCATGAGGGTGGCGATGGTCATGCCGGAGATGGGGTTGGCCGAGCTGCCGATGAGGCCGACGATGCGCGAACTGACGGTGACGAAGAGGAATCCGAAGAAGACGATCAGCAGGGAGGCGGCGAGGTTCTCAATGGGGCCGAGGTTGGCGCCGGGGACCGGCTTGAAGTAGAGGAAGAAGAACATGATGACGACGAGCAGCCCGGAACCGGCGACCGCGGTGCCCATGGAGAAGTCCTTCTCGGTGCGGATGGGCTTGGCTGCGCCGGCCGCGCTGCCGCCGCGCATGTGCTTGAAGCCCGAGGTGAGGGCGCTGACGATGGTGGGCATGGTCTTGAAGAGGGTGATCAAGCCGGCCGCGGCGACCGCGCCTGCGCCCATGGGACGGATGTAGGTGATCCAGAGGTCGCTGGGGCCCATTTGGCCGACGGGAACGGTGCCGGGATAGAGGGGATGGCCGAGTTCCTTGCCGAAGAAGTAGATCAGGGGCATGAGGACCAGCCAGGAGAGGACGCCGCCGGCGAGCATGACGCCGGCTGTCTTGGGTCCGATGATGTAGCCCACGCCCATGTATTCGGTGGTGGCGTCGGCCTTGATGGAGGAGCCTTTGAGGACGTGGCCGGGACCGAAGTCGGGGCGGAACTCGGGGGTGCCGGGCCATGCGCCGAAGAGGTTCTCATTTTGGAAGAAGGTGTAGAGCGCGCCCAGGCCGAGGCCGAAGAAGACGCGGCTGGCCAGGGAGCCGCCTTTTTCTCCGGCTTTGAGGACGTCGGCGCAGGCCGTGCCCTCGGGGAACTTGAGGTTCTCATGCTCGTCGACGATGAGCTGCTTGCGCAGGGGGACCATGAAGAGGACGCCGAGGAAGCCGCCGATGAGGGCGAGCATGAAGATGCGGGCGTACTCGAGGTCGAAACCGAGGAAGATGAGGGCCGGGAGGGTGAAGATGACGCCGGCGGCGATGGACTGGCCGGCGTTGCCGGTGGTCTGGACGATGATGTTCTCGAGGATCGAGGACTTGCCGAAGGCGCGCAGGATGCTGATGGAGAGCACCGCAATGGGGATGGAAGCGGCGACCGTGAGGCCGGCGCGCAAACCTACATAGACCGTTACGGCGCCAAAGATGACGCCGAAGAACGAGCCGAGGAGGATGGCGCGGAGGGTAAATTCCGGGCGGTTGTCGTCAGGCGAAACAAAGGGATGGAATTCTGGCATCGATGTTCTCCAAGTGCTTTTAAACGCAGTTTTTTGGAATGTCCCTGAAGGGGAAGTGTACGGCATTACCGGGTATGCTGTGAATTTTCAAGGGGGTGCGGGGTTGGCGAAGCGGGGTTGGACCGCGTAGGGTGGAAGCGACTGCTAAACCGACTTTGGAGAACCGCGATGACCAACCCGGCTCTGGCTCCCAAGCGCGCGGAACGGCTGCTGTCGCTCGATGTGCTGCGCGGCGTCACGATCGCCTTCATGATTATGGTGAACAACAACGGCGGGGCGGGGTCGTGGGGTTTTATGAACCACGCCGCGTGGAACGGACTGACGCCGACGGATCTGGTATTTCCGACGTTCCTGTTCGTGGTGGGGGCTTCGATTGTTTTTGCCTTCGACGCGCGGCTGAGGCGGGGAGCGACGCGTATAGAACTGACGTTGCATACGCTGCGGCGCGGGGCGGTTCTGTTCCTGCTGGGGATCGTGGTGAACGGGTTCCCGGCCTTCGAACTGGAACATCTGCGGATCTATGGAGTGCTGCAACGGATCGCCGTATGTTACGTGGCGGTTGGCCTTTTTTATCTATGGGATAGACGGGTTTGGACCAAAGTCGCCGTGGCGGCGGTAGCGCTGGCAGGCTACTGGGCGCTACTGCGCTGGGTGCCGATTCCGGGAGCGGGGATGCCGGGAAGGGACATCGCGTTTCTCGATCCGGACCTGAATCTGACGGCCTGGATCGATCGGCATGTAATGCCCTACCACTTATATGAAGACTGGACGACGCATAACCTGCGCGACCCGGAAGGGCTGCTGAGCGACCTGCCTGCGGTGGGAACGGCGCTGCTGGGACTGCTGACGGGTCTGTGGCTGCGGGGGGATAAGACGAAATATGTCAAGAGTTTAGGTATGGCAGCAGGGTCGCTGGCCTGCCTGGCTTCGGGGTATCTGTGGTCGGTATGGTTCCCGCTGAACAAGAAGATGTGGACCAGCTCCTATGTATTGGTTGCGGCGGGGTGGTCGCTAGCGGCGTTCGCCGCGGCGTACTGGGCTATCGAACAAAAGGGCTGGGGCAAGGAGCGGGGCAGGAGGTGGATCTGGCCGTGGCTGGTGTTCGGCTCGAACGCCATTGTGGCCTATTTGATCAGCGAGCTGCTGCCCGGAGTGGTGGGGCTGCTTCGCTTCAGGGCGGGGGGGAGACGGACCGACGCGCTGGCATGGCTGTTCAACCATGCGTTCGCCAGAGTTCCCGATCGGGGATGGGGGACTTTTGGCTTTTCGGTCACATTTCTAGCAATCTGTTTTGTGCCGGTGTGGATTCTTTACCGGAAGAAGATCTTTGTGAAGGTGTAGGGACGGGGCAGGAGGTATTTCCGGGGAGTATAAACGTACCGCAGGAGCTATGCCTACGGCGTAAACGTAATGCAGCCTTAGCTATGCCTTCAATCCGGAACGAGTTTCTACTGCCTGGCCCCGCGCGGATTTGGGATGGGTTTCACCTGTTTTGCGGCAGGCGAATCTATGGAAAGTAAATCGGTTAAATAAGGCAATTCCAAAAAAGAGGAGCATGGCGGCCGAGATCGACTCCCGATCCGGTCTCATCCGGAATTTAGATTCCGTTTGAAGGTTTGACTATAACTACAGCATTTTCTTAGGCTTCTAACTCATATTCTGGGCGGCATGGGAAGGCCGGAACCAGGTTGTTCAATGGCTCTCAAAAACAGGCTTGACAAACGATTGACCTTGAGCATTTAATGTGCCCGGCTGAGTGGTGCGGGATTTTTGGTCATCCAACTCAAACGTTTGAGTAGGGGGTAATTCCAAAAAATGGAGAAGACTGGATCTGCTCCTTCCATACCGCGTAGAAACCGGACTCTTTTGAAGCCAATGTGGTTGTTTCTCGATCCACGGAAGGCCGGCCGGAGCCAATGGATTGCCGAAGATTGGACAAGCGATCCTGCACGATTTGGAAAGAACGTGGGTACTCGTACTCCGGTTTGTAGAAGATGCCGGCGGCCTGCCGAGGCGAAGGAGCTTTGGAGGCATGAAAAGGGCGAGTTGGGCGGTCGGAAGGATTGCGGAAGGGAACTGAAGCCCTTCGTAGCAATCCTCCATTCGGGAGCATCTCAAGCGGCTCGAAAGCAGGCCAACGGAGAAGCGCTCGAATTCCAAAACCCAAATGGAAGCAAATCTGAAAAGGAAGGTCACATGAGACAAGCGAGATACAGATTTTTCCTATTGCCGTTGTTCCTCGTTTTGTTCTTCGCAGGAGCATTTGCGCAGGAAAATGCGGAACTGACGGGAACTGTCAAGGACCCGACTGGGGCAGTCATTCCCAACGCGACAGTCGTCATTACCAACACGTCTACGGGCGAGTCCCGCAGCGGCACGTCGAACAGCGCCGGCCTTTACAATTTCTCAGCATTGCGCATTGGAACCTATACCCTGAAAGTCGAGGCGAAGGGCTTCAATCGATATGAAAAGACCGGCATCGTGATGAACGTTGCCGCGACCGTGCAGGAGAATGCCGTACTGTCGATCGGCTCCAGCACCCAGACGGTTACCGTCGAGGCCGATGCGCTCCATCTTCAGACAGAAACCAACGAAGTGAGCAACCTCATCAGCGGCGAACAGATCACGCAGTTGGCCACCAACGGCCGCAACATGGTTTCGCTGACCACCCTGGGCACGGGCGTGGCCACGAACATCGGATCGTTCAATGGCGTCACGGCGCAGGGCAGCGGATTCGGACTCAGCTTCAACGGCATGAGACCGGACCACAACGACTGGATCATCGACGGCGGCGAAGCCTATGACCGTGGCAGCGGCGGCAAGTTCGACTTGATGCCCACCATGGACGCGCTGGCCGAATTCCAGACCTTGACCAGCAACTACAGCCCGGACTATGGCATCAGTTCCGGCGGCACCATCACCATGGTTTTGAAGTCGGGCACCAAGCAGTTCCACGGTGGCGCCTGGGAGTTCAACCGCAACGACACCTTCGACGCAGCCCATTACTTTTCCAAGCAGTCGAATACTCCTGAGCCGGAGCTTCGCCTGAACATCTTCGGCTTCGACATCGGTGGCCCGGCGTTCATCCCCGGCATCTATCCGAAGTCCAAGAGCAGGACCTATTTCTTCGAGAGCGAGGAATGGCGCCGCTATGTCGCGGGTGCGAATCCCACATCCACGGCAACGGTTCCCAACGCAAATTACCCCACCGCTGGACAGAGCCTGGCCTACCAGCCATGGAATGAACTGGCAGCATCGAATGCCACCGGAAGCGGATCAAAACTGAATGCGGGAGTTTGCGCGCCCGGCGTGCCGGCACCTTGCGTTCCCGGTTATGTTGCGCCTGGTTCCACGGCGACGGGCCTGGGGGCGAACGCGGCCTATCTGGCGACTGTTGCGGCGGATGGCCTGATCCCAGGACAAGCGTTTACGAACAACGTGATTCCAGCCAACCTGCTGGATCCCAACGCGGCACTGTTCATGGGGACGGGAGCGATTCCGCACCAGAGCAACAGCGATGCCAGCAACCCGCTGGTTTTCACGGCGCCTAAACAGCCCACCTTCGTTCGCGAGGATGTGGTCCGCGTCGATCACGACTTCACCGATAAATACCACTTGATGGGGCACTGGATTCACGACCAGATGTCGCAAACCATCTTCCCCAGTGAATGGAGCGGTGACAGTTACTACACGATCGGCACGCTTTTTGCCAATCCTTCGTGGGCCTCGGTCATCAAGCTGACCCAGACGCTTTCTCCAACGCTGCTCAACGAGACGGCTCTGGACGTGAACGGAAACTCGATTAAGTGGACCCCGGTGGGCATCTCCCAGCAGCCGGCCGGTTGGACCGGACAGTCGCTGACCGGATTTACGGGGAATGACACCGTCAAAGAACTGCCTGGACTTTCGTTCTCGGGTAACTTGAACACGCAATATACCCAGAATTACGATCCGTGGCAAAACGCGTTTCTCGATTACCAGCTTCGCGACGATTTGTCCTGGAGCAAAGGGAAGCATGGGTTGAAGTTTGGCTTCTCTTACATGCGGGTGGACAAGAACCAGCAGCAACAGGCCCTGGTTCAGGGAACCCACAATTTCGGATCGGACTATTCAGGCGATGCTTACCTGAACTTCCTTCTGGGATTTTCGGATCAGTTCACGCAGTTGAAGCAAATGACTACCAGCCACTGGCTGAACAACACCTACTCCTTCTATGGCATGGACAACTGGCATGTGATGCCGCGCCTGACCTTGAATCTCGGGGTGCGCTACGATGTGATGCCGCACGTCTATGAAAAGAACAACCGCGTGTCGAGCTTTAATCCGGCGCTGTTCAGCGCAGCCAATGCGCAGGTTCCGGACCCGGACACCGGCACTCTGAATCCGAATGGACCGGGAGTCCAGACGATAGGCGGCGTGGCCTTCTACATGAATGGCATGGCGATAGCCGGGCAGAACGGAACGCCGCGTGGCCTGGTGAACAACGACTACAACACCGTCGAGCCCCGCATCGGAATAGCCTACGACCTGTTCGGTACGGGCAAAACCGTGCTGCGCATGGGCGGCGGCCTCTTCTATGAACGCGTTCAAGGCAACGACATGTACGGCTTGAGCTCGAATGCTCCTTTTGCCGTAAATGCGCAGGTGAACGGCGTGTACTTCTCCAATCCCAACATGAGCCTTAGTGGTGTGGCCGCTACCAGCCCGCTTAACCCGAGCAGCCCCGGTACGCTCAAGCTCCACTATCCGGATCCAGGCACGGCACAGTTCAGCCTGGGTGTTCAACAGCAACTTCAGCCGGCCATCGTAGCGATACTTCAGTATGTTGGCTCGATTGGCTGGGACCAGAACGATGAGCGCAATATCAACACGCTGCCTCTGAACGACCTGACACACCGCCAAGCCGTGGCGGGTAACAGCGGTCTTTCGAATCGGTACAGAATCTATTCCGGTTACGGTGGAATCACCCAAACGGAAAGTGAGACCAATTCCAACTACAACTCCTTGCAGGCAGGCCTGCGCATTGAAAACAAGCACGGCCTGACGGCCCAGTTCTCGTATACCTGGTCGCATGAAATCGACATTGCGAGCGGCGACGAGGGATCGACGAACTTTGCGGGCGGCCAGAGCTATGTCTCGAACCCCTTCAATCTGGACTATGACCGTGGATCGGGTGTTCTCGACCGTCGGCATATCTTCAGCGTCAACTACGACTACACACTGCCGTTCTTCAAATCGTCCAATCTCCTTACCCGCACCACACTGGGCGGATGGGAAATTTCCGGTGTGACCACGGCGGAGGCCGGCTCGCCTCAGCAAACCTACTACAATGGCGCGGATACGCTCGGCCTTGGTGGCGGAACCGTGAACCGGCCCAACGTTTCCGGCGGCACCAAGGGACCGAAGACCCAGACGGCGTGGTTCAAGACGTCGGTCTTCTCCGCTCCCACGGCACCTTGGGACGGCGGCGCCAACGATGGCTTCGGCAATGGAAACAAGGACGCCGTTGTCGGCCCTGGGTTCTTTAACTGGAACATAGCCCTGTTCAAGAGCTTTGCCCTCACCTCTCACGAAGGCCCCCGCTTCGAGCTCCGCATGGAGACCTTCAACACCTTCAACCACACCGAATTCCAGAACCTGGACCTGACCTTGGAGGATAAGAACTTCGGTCAGGCGACCAGCACTTACGATCCGCGCGTGTTGCAGTTCGGCGGAAAGTTCATTTTCTAATCGAAACCACAACCGGGGCGCGGCAGGCCATGCCTGCCGCGCCCCTTTTTCTTTGTGCCAGCAATGGCCCGCTTTCAAATAGAATTGGCACGGTGCAAGAGGATGCGCGCGATGCGACTGCAAATCTGCCTGATCCTGACACTGACGATCACGATGGCTGCTGCCCATTGCATGGGACAGACAGCAGCGGAGCCGGGGGGGCAGCGGCAGAGAGCGCTTGCCCTGGAGCAGCAGGGCAACAACACAGAGGCTGAGGCAGCCTGGCGCGTCTATCTGAAGGCACACCCCTCGAACCCCGAGCCCTATGCCCACCTGGGCCTGCTGGAGGCCCGCCAGGAGCGTTACAAGGAGGCGGTGCCACTCTACCGCAAGGCCCTGGCGCTCAATCCCGCCCTTCCCGGTCTGCGGCTGAATCTTGGCCTGGCGCTTTTCAAGGCTGACGAGATGAAGGAGGCCATCCAGGTATTCCAGCCGCTGCTCAAGAACCAGCCGCCCTCTTCGCCAGAGGTGCAGCGGCTGACAATTCTTCTCGGGATGGCTCACTATGCTTTGGGCGAATACGCCGAAGCCGTTCCCTACCTCAAGCAGGCCGCTGCCCGCGACCCGCAGAATCAGG
>JAATFE010000480.1 GCA_015655365.1 Terriglobales bacterium | reverse complement strand
CTCGGCGAGATATCCTCCTACCCGCCGGGCTACAAGGAGAACGCCGGCATTTTTTGCCATGTGAATCCCTGGGTCATGATCGGCGAGACGCGGCTGGGCCACGGCGATCTGGCGCACGACTACTACACCCGCATCAATCCCTCGGCGCGCGAAGAGATCGGCGACCTGCACGGCTGCGAGCCTTACGTCTACGCGCAGATGATCGCGGGCAAGGATGCGCCCACCTTCGGCGAAGCCAAGAACTCGTGGCTCACCGGCACGGCGGCGTGGAACTACTACGCCATTGTGCAGTGGATTCTGGGCATCCGCACCTCGCTGGACGGCTTGCAGATTGCTCCGGTGATTCCCACCAGTTGGCCGGGATTCACCGCAACGCGCACCTTCCGCGGAGTGGTCTACAAGATTGCCATCGAGCGGCAAGGCAAAGGCAACCGCATCGCCCTTACCGTGGACGGCGCGGCAATCGAAGGCAACATCGTGCTTCCTCCCACCGATGGCAGGAAGCTGGTTTCGGTCAAGGGAATTCTGAGTTAGAAATGCATCTTTGCTCCGAACATCGAAGGGGACGGGCTTCGGCTCGTCCCTTTCACGACAACAAGGAGAACCGCGTTGTATCTGGCCAGCGAACAGCGTTACGACACCATGCACTATCGCCGCTGCGGCAAAAGCGGCCTGCGCCTGCCCGCCATCTCTCTCGGCCTGTGGCATAACTTCGGCGGAGTAGACACGTTTGAGAATTCCCGCGCCCTGGTGCGGCGTGCCTTCGACCTGGGCATTACCCACTTCGACCTGGCCAACAACTACGGCCCTCCGCCGGGCAGCGCGGAATCGAACTTCGGCAAAATTCTGCGCCTCGACTTCAAGCCCTATCGCGATGAGTTGATCGTCAGTTCCAAGGCCGGATGGGATATGTGGCCGGGCCCCTATGGCAACTGGGGATCGCGCAAGTATCTGCTGGCCAGCCTCGACCAGAGCCTCGAGCGCATGGAGCTGGAATACGTCGACATCTTCTACTCGCATCGCCCCGATCCAGAGACGCCGATCGAAGAGACCATGGGCGCGTTGGACCAGGCCGTTCGCTCCGGCAAGGCGCTCTATGCCGGCATCTCCAGCTATACCGCCGAGCAGACCGCTGTGGCCGTCAAAACTCTGCGCCAACTGGGCACGCCCTGCCTCATCCACCAGCCCAAGTACTCCATGTTCGACCGCTGGATTGAGGACGGCCTGCTCGACGTGCTGGGCAGCGAAGGCGTGGGAGGCATCGCTTTCTGCCCGCTGGCACAGGGCCTGCTGACCGACCGCTATTTGCACGGCATCCCCAGCGGCTCGCGCGCCTCCAAGCCTTACAGCTTTCTCAAAAAGGCCGACATCGACGAGCGACACCTCGACGCTGTGCGCGCGCTCAACGTTGTGGCCACGGAGCGCGGACAATCGCTGGCGCAGATGGCTCTGGCCTGGGTGCTGCGCGACAGCCGCATGACTTCCGCGCTGATCGGGGCAAGCCGCGTCGAGCAGATCGAGCAGAATGTTGCCGCACTTGCCAACCTCAAGTTCTCCCGCGAAGAACTTGCCCAAATCGACGCGATCCTGTAGAAGAATGCCTGATTGTTGTTTCACAGCACAGGAGGTTGACTCGTGGGCGATCTTCGACAGAAGGTGGAGACGGAGTTGCTCTCCGGCATCCTTCCCTTCTGGCTCAGATACACCGTCGATAACGAGTACGGCAGCTTTCGCGGACAAATCGCCAACGACCTGACCGTCGATCCCCGCGTGGACAGGGGACTGATCCTCAACGCGCGCATCCTGTGGACATTTTCAAAGGCCTTGCCACGGGCGACCGCGAGGCGCTGGGCAAAGCAAACATCGCAAAAGCCATCTGGATAATCAGGGGAACGGCCCCCTGGTTGACGCGGCAATGCGTCTTGGCAGGTACCCCGCACGCGTTGCAATGTTCTAATTCCTGTATGGCAAACTTGGAAAACTTCCGCCTGGTGGTCTTCAGAACGGTCGCAGAGCAGCTCAGCTTCCGCAAGGCGGGCGAGGAACTGTATCTGACGCAACCCGCGGTGAGCCTGCAGATCAAGGCTCTCGAAGAGGACCTTGGAGTGCAGCTCTTCGATCGTACCGGGGCGCACATTTCGCTGACCGAGGCAGGCAAGGTTCTGCTGGGATATGCGCAGCAGGGCAGCGCGCTGCTGGCCCAGGCCGAGCAGGAAGTGGCGGCTCTGAGCGGCGAACATGCCGGGCAACTGGCGTTGGGCGCTTCCACAACCATCGCGCAATATGTGGTGCCGCGGCTGCTGAGTGAGTTCCGCCGTGCCCATCCGCGCGTGCAACTGACCCTGGTCAGCGGCAATACCGAGCACATTGTGGATGCGGTAGAGAGGCAGCAGATTGTTCTAGGGCTGATCGAGGGGCCGGCGCGCAGCCGCGACGTCAAAACCGAGCCGTTTCTGGCCGATGAACTGGTCCTGATTGTGCCGGGAGCACATGAGTGGGCGGAGCGCGCTTCGATCTCGCGCTCCGAGATCGCCTCCATTCCGCTGCTCATGCGCGAGCGAGGTTCCGGCACGCGGCGCGAAATTGAGATAGCCCTGGAACGGCTGAAGGTCAAACTAAGCTCGCTGCAAATTGCGATGGAACTGGACTCGACCGAAGCCATCAAGTCCGCGGTGGAGGCCGGGCTGGGAGCCGGGTTTGTCTCGCGCTGGGCGCTGGCCAAGGATCTGCGGCTGGGGCAGGCTTTCAAGATCGTCGAGATCGAAGGACT
>JAATFE010000285.1 GCA_015655365.1 Terriglobales bacterium | reverse complement strand
GGAATGAACTTCACGATTCCAGAAGAAGTGCCTTAACGCTTCTTCCCGGCCTTGTGCGCAGGCTTCTTCGCCTCGGGCTTCCCATGATGCTTGACTGCCTTGGAACTGGCAGCCGGTGCATGAGATGCCTTAGCTGGTGCATGTTTCGCAGCCGGAGCGACCGCCTTTGTGGCAGGCTTGGCCTGCGCCTTGACGGGGACCTTCACAGGCGCTTTCGCCACGAGTTTGACCGCCACCTTGGCCGGATGTTTCACCGGAGTCTTGGCCGCCGGCTTCGCAGCCAGATGCTTGACCACCACTACCGGCTTGGCCGGATGCGCCGGTTTAGCAGGTGCGATAGTCTTGCCCTTCGAAGCCGCCGGAGCGGGAACTGCCTTCGCCACATGAACAGTCGGCTTCGCGGCAACTGGCTTTGCCACAACCACAGGTTTAACTTCGTGCTTCGGCTTGGCTGCAACCTGTGCCCTGTCCACTTTTGCGGGCGCAGCCTTAATCGACTTCGCCTGAGTTTTGGGGACGCGCTTGCTTGCCGCCGGAGCCGCTTCCTGCTCCTCATCTTCGTCGTCGCTGTCGTCGGAATCGCCGCCGCCGTCCGAAGCCAACACGACCTTGGGTAGACTCACCCCCAAGTCGATCTCGTCATCGCTGCCAATATCGTCCAGGTCCTCGTCCCCGCCCAGATCGTCCTCGGACTCTTCTTCGTCCTCGTAAGACTGTTCCTTGACCTTGGCTTCCGCGCCCCGCTTGGCGCGCGGCCTCTTGATCGTTACCTGCGGCGGAGGCGCGGGAGGCGAATGCGGCTCAAGCAACCCGCGAATCTCCTCCGGGGTGGTCAAACGTCCATCGATCAACTCCAGGAAGATGGTCTGAACAATTTCCTGGTATGCGGTCAACTCGGGCGTAATCCGCATCTCCTGCATCACGGCGTGTGGAATCCGCTGGCGGAATTCAGGCCAAACCTTGAGGAACAGATTGAAGCGCTCCAACACCGCTGCCGACTTGCTCGTAAATCCAAGCCAGAGAATCGCTTCCGGATCGTAGCTGGTGAAAAGCTTGTAGCTGGCCGAGGGAACCGCATTCTCCTTGGCCAACAGCACCTTGGCAAACCCTGCCGCCATCGCATCCAGGCTGTTCCATTCCTCCACGAACCCCGGACGCAACATCAGTTTCTTCAACGTTGCCAGATCTTTAGCGGCCATCCTGGCGGTCAGCAACTGCATCTGCGCTGCCGACATATCGGCATGAACCCCTTGCAGCAGCAATTCCACCGCCAGTTCGTGCAGGGCTTTCAGCTTCTCTTCGTCCGCCTTGGCAGAGGTCCAGGCCGGGAACAGCGATTCCATCCAGCCCTCGGCCTCCAGCGCTTGAAGCACCTTCAGCGCCTCTTCTTCGTGGCCGATCTGCTCCAGTTCCTGGCTCCGCGCCGCACTCGACAGGGACTCAATCGCACCGTCGCCCTTGGCATTCTCATAGCGCATCTGGGTCCGCGAGTCGAGGTCCCAGCCTAGCCGCGCCTTGTAGCGGGTGGCGCGAATCAGAAGCGCGGGGTCCTCGATAAATCCATAATTTGAGACGAGCCGCAGCGTCCGCGCTTCGATATCCGCGGCCCCGTTCATCGGGTCCATCAACAGGCCGAACGATCCCTCGTTTAGCGAGATGGCCATGGCGTTCACCGTAAAGTCGCGCCGGCGCAGGTCTTCCTGAATCGAAGCGGCATGATAAACCGGTTTGCCCGGCTTGGGGTACTCGGCCCGATGGGTGCTCGTCACGTCCAGGCGCACGGTCCCCGGAAAACACAGGTAAAGAGTGCGGGAAACCTCGTCTTCGCCCCACACGACCCCGCCCAGCTTCTCGACTGTTTTCTTCAGCTTGAGAGCGTTTCCATGAACCGCAACTTCAAGGTCGCGGACGGCGTGGCCGCTGGTCAAATCCCGCACCGCATCCCCGGTGAGAAACAGGAGCATCCCCGCCTCATGGGTGGCTTCGCGCATCTGGCTCAGTGCATTGCGCTGATCGGCAGATAGCCGGTTTTCCAAAAGATAAATGTAGTCAGGCATTCCGTTCCCTGCTTCCGCTGTCTCTAGGCTCTGCCAAGTACCTGATGTTGTTACCCTTACGGAACAAGTGAGGATAGGCAGCAAAGCAGTACCTTAACACAACTCAGGCCGAATGGCTAGAGCTAACTGTGCACCGCTATCGCGGCTTTTTCCCTGCGCATCCCAAGCCGCCGCGTGCGACAATGCAGAGCGATGGCCTCCGCTCGCAAGCCGGTAATCGTACGCAAGTTCTCCCGCGACTGGTGCGCCGGATATGCGGACGTCGCTTTCGGTCAGGATGCGCCGGAACTCGAGATCCTGGACCTTACTGGCAAGGTGCTCCGCATCGGCTGGGAGGCGGTCAAGTGGGTGTGCTACGTGCGCGACTTCCCCGCCGGCGAACAGGCCAATCCCGAGCGGCTGCTCCATAAGCGCTTTGCCACCCGTCCCCGCACCGCGGGACTGTGGCTGCGCATGACCCTCACCGACGGCGAAGAACTCGAGGGCCTGGCTGCCAACGACCGCTCTTTAATTGACGGAGCCGGCCTCCTTCTGACTCCTCCCGATACCCGCTCCAACACACAGCGGATTTACGTGCCCCGCCAGGCCATTCAAACCCTGGAGACGGTCAGCCTCATCGGCGCGGCAGGCGGCAAGCGCGGCCCTGCCAGCCGTGCCCCCGAGCAGCCCGATCTCTTCCCCAACGACCTTGATACAGCGTAAAAAGGGGCAACTCCGGTACAATTCAAGCGATGAAACTAGGCGAATTGGCAAGCAGACTGGGTGCGGAGTTGCACGGCGACGCGCAGTTGGAAATTACTGGTGTTAAAGGAATTGAAGAGGCTGGACCCACCGAAGTGACCTTCGTGGCCAACCCCAAATACAGTGCCCTGGCGCGCAAAACACGGGCCGCCGCGGTCCTCGTCGACCCCGATTTTCAGCAGATCGACACGCCAACCTTGCGCATCGAGAACCCCTATCTGGCCTTTGCCCGCGCCCTGGGCTGTTTCTATCAGCCTCCAACCTACGCCCCCGGCATCCATCCCACCGCCGTCATCGACCCCACCGCCGTCATCGGCCCCGACGCGCATATCGGCCCCTACGTCGTGGTAGGCCCCGGCGTGCGTCTCGGAGCCAACGCCACCTTACTGCCCCATGTCGTCCTCTATCCCGGCGTTCAGGCCGGCAGCCATCTCTTTGCTCACTCCCACGCTGTTGTGCGCGAGAATTGCGTCCTGGGCGACCACGTGACGCTTGAAAACGGCGCAATCGTCGGCGCGGACGGCTTCGGCTTCGCCAAGAACGAGGCCGGCCACTGGGAGAAGATCCCGCAATCCGGTCCCGTGCGTTTAGGCGACCGGGTCGACGTTCAGGCCAACGCCTGCATCGACCGGGCCACGGTGGGCGCCACAGAGATCGGCGCAGGAACGAAGGTCGACAATCTCGTCCAGATCGGCCATGGCTCGAAGGTCGGCGAAAACGCCCTGCTTTGCGCCCAGACCGGCCTTGCTGGCTCCTCGGTCGTCGGCAACAACGTCATTCTCGCCGGCCAAACCGGCGTGGCCGGGCACTGTTCCGTGGGCGACGGAGTCATCCTGACCGCGCAATCGGCGGTCTCGCACGATATTCCCGCCGGCAAAATGATCTCCGGCTCGCCAGGCTTCGACAACCGCATCTGGCTCCGCGCCGTGCTCATCTTCCAACGCCTCCCGGAGCTGCTCAAGCGCCTTGACCGGGTTGAGAAGAAGGTCGATGCCCAGGCGCCCTCCGAGGGCCTCACAAATGGTCGCGCGGAATGAAACCACGCGTCGCGGTCTTGACCGCGTTGCTGCTGCCGGGCCTCCTGGCTGCGGCCGGTTGCCACTCCTACCATGTGGAGACAACCGTGCAGAACCGCACCGGCGAGGCGATTCAACTGCTTGAGGTGGATTACCCCAACGCCAGTTTCGGCGCCAACAGCATGGCCGCCGGGGCAACCCTCCACTATCGCATCCAGTTGCAGGGTGCGGGATCGCTCAAGATCCAATACACCGCCGCCAACGGCCGCCAGGCGCAGATCGAGGGCCCTTCGCTTGCCGAGCGGCAGCAAGGCCGCCTGGAGATTATTCTTCTGCCCGGAGGCAGGGCGGAGTTCCATCCCGAGCTGACTCCGCAACTCTGAGCCAACTTCTCTGAGTTATACTCTCTAGCTAACAACAATTCCCACGAAAGAGTTGCCCATGATTTCCGAGGGTCCGAGTGCTGCCATCGAAAGCGACCCGGGAACTCACGTGCGTGGCATCGCAGCTTCACCCATTGGCAGTAGTCGCCGGCTTCCATGGCAGCGAAGGCACGGGTTCTTTCTGCACTTGGCGGGCTGTTTCGTTTCTGTATTCCTGGCCGCAGCCTTTGTGGACTATTTCAATCAGGGGTGGGCGGAAACCAATTTCATCTGGCTGGCAAACGGCCTTCTTCTCGCTTACCTGCTGCTGGCGCCGCACTGGCGCTGGGCGGCTTATCTATGCGCAGGTTCCGTAGCCCAGCTATCCGCCGGTTTCCTGGCCCACGGCAACTGCGACCTTTTGGATGCAGTCTGCGCTGCGCTGAATGTTTCGGAAGTGCTGATGGCCGCGCTGCTGCTGCGTCAACGCTCGGCACAATTGCCGCGCTTTACCGATCGCGCCTATCTTGTTCGCTTTTTGGGCTATGCCGTCTTGGCTGCTCCCGCGGTTACCGGCCTGCTCTTCACTTTTCCCATGGTGGCCTGGCGGCACTCGACACCATGGCACGCCTTCATCGGTTGGGCCGGGGTGGATGCCTTGGGAATGGCCGCGGTCACTCCAACCGTCGTGGCAATCTTCCAGGCGCGTTTCAGAAGCGCAAAGCAATGGCGGAAAAACTGGATCTATCTGGCACTGCTTGCCGTCGTTACGATTGCCGCTCTCTTGCAAACCTCGGTACCGGTTCTGCCTCTTGCCTTTCCTTTGCTCATCATGATTCTCCTGGGCCTGGGACTGGGTTGGGCAGCGCTGGCGACGCTTCTCGTGGCGGCCTTGCGAGGCTGGTTTGCGATCCGCAGCCGCAACCCGTCGACCATGCCGATTCCCGGCGATGGGACGGCGATCAGTCTACAGTTGCAGGCTTTTGTGGTAGCCGCGATGTTGATGCTCTACATCGTCTCCGTCGTACTGGAGAAGAAGCGCGCCACCGAACTGCATCTGCGGAAGATTGCCGCTCAGCACAATCTGGTAACCGAGAACTCCCGGGATGTGATCATCCTGGCCGATCTCGAGGGCCGCCGTACTTTCATTTCTCCCGCGGCGGAAATCCTGACCGGATGGAAACTCGACCAGTTGCTGAAGCAGAAGAGCATCGACCTGGTGCATCCGGACGACCAAGCCATGGTGAAAGCCGCTCGGGCTGAATTGGTCTACAAAACAGAAGGCTCCATCCTCGAATATCGCATCCGCAAGGTGAACGACGAGTATATCTGGGTGCAAGCCAGCCTGCGCGTCATCCGCGATGCGGATTCAGGCCAGCCTTCGGGGCTCCTCAATATGGTTCGGGACATTACCGAGCGCAAGCAGGCGGAACAGCAGCTTCAGGATGCCTTCCACGCCATGGAAATGCTGGCGGTAATGGATGGGCTCACGGGACTGCCCAACCGCCGTCGATTCGATCAATGCCTCGTCTCCGAGTGGCGCCGCGCCCTGCGAGACCGGAGACCCCTTTCCCTCCTCGTGATCGATGCGGATCTGTTTAAGTCCTACAACGACAATTACGGCCATCTGGGCGGCGACAGTTGCCTCAGACAGATCGCCGAAGCCGCCCAGGAAGTCGTCACACGCCCTGGAGACCTTGTCGCCCGCTTCGGCGGCGAAGAGTTTGCCGTCATCCTCCCCAGCACCGGCAACATGGGCGCCATGCAAGTAGCTACCGAGGTATGCGCAGCCATCCGCCACCGCAATCTCAGCCATGCGGCCAGTCCCTACGGCATTATGACCATCTCTGTAGGCTGCGCCACCATGGTGCCCAAGCTCGGACAACACGCCGAGGACCTGATCCAAATGGCCGACGAAGCCCTCTACAAGGCCAAACGCACCGGGCGCAACCACGTGAGCAACGCCAACGCCTTCGACCGTATCCTGAACAAGTCACAGACCGACACGCTTTCGTCCACAGCAAACAACCAAAACCGCTAGGTCTTTGACTGCATGAATTCGTACCAGCGCTGGGTGCCCCAGGTCTGGGGTCCCCACGGATAGGTTCGGAGGTCTCGCTTTTGAGACCTGGGATCAGGGCGACGTTTGTCATCCTGAACGTAGTGAAGGATCCGCAGTTGTTTTTTCCTGCTTTGCGATGAAGGATGGAGAAGCGACGAGGACGGAAATG
>JAATFE010000269.1 GCA_015655365.1 Terriglobales bacterium | reverse complement strand
GAACCTCGCTATATCTATGTTGGAGAAAACTATTGTCCTGTCTCTGAAGTCCGTTGAGGAACTCACGAACGACAAAAGCAGATTCTTCGACTCACCACCCCCGAACTGAGAAACGTTCGGGGCCCCGTTCGCTCAGAATGACAGCCGCTGTTTTGTTATGAACTAAAGAACAATATTTGGTGCAATTAGAGACAGGACACTAGATTGTAACAAGCACAGGCATTTGGCCAATCGGAAGAGAATCAGCGGCCTTTTGATCTTCTGCCCAAAGCCAGCCTCCGATTGCCTCGCGAATATTTACCAGAGCCTCTTTTTCATCTTTCCCTTGGCTCACGCAGCCCGGCAGTGCAGGGCACTCGGCTACGATCCAACCATCTTCTTCGGGATGTAGAACCACATGAAACATCATGGCTAAGCTCCTAAACGCTCTGAATACCTCACCGTGAGAGCAATTCGAGTGTACGCAAGGTGATTGTACGAGCAGTCCGTACCTGATGCCAGCGGATTTGCGCCGCGCATTTAGACTAAAGAGGATATGAGCACACTGAAGGCTATTCGCGGGACGCGCGACTTGTTGCCGCCGGAAACCGCACTCTGGAACCGGATCGAGGCCACGGCCCGGTCGGTTTTTGCACGCTACAACTTCGGCGAGATTCGCACCCCGGTCTTCGAGGACACGGCGCTGTTTGCCCGCGGCGTGGGCGAAGAAACCGACATCGTCTCCAAAGAGATGTACACCTGGGAGGACCGCGCCCGCGCGCAGTCGGAAAAGACCCAGACACTGACCCTGAGGCCGGAAAACACCGCCGGGGTGGTGCGCGCGTACATCGAGCACCAGTTGGGCGAGAGCGGGCAGTTGCAGAAGCTCTATTACATTGGGCCGCAGTTCCGCCGCGAACGGCCGCAGAAGGGCCGCTACCGGCAGTTCTCGCAGATCGGCGCGGAGGTGATTGGGCCGGTTTCCGCGGGCAGCGAGAGCCCCTTGAGAGATGCTGAAGTCTTAGAGATGCTGGCCACGCTGCTGGACGAGCTGGGCATCAGCGGCTGGACGCTGCAACTGAACTCCGTGGGGTCCTCCGCGGACCGCGAACGTTATAACCAGGCCCTACGAGAAGCTCTGGTTCCTTTGGCCCCGCAGATGTGCGTCGATTGCCAGCGGCGCGCCGTGACCAATCCGCTGCGCGTGCTGGACTGCAAGGTTCCGGCCGACCAGCCGATTATCGAGACGCTGCCGCGCATTGCCGACTCGTTGGATGCCGACTCGGTGGCCCACTTTGCCGCGGTGACCGCGGCGCTGGATGCGGCGGGCGTGCCCTACACGCGGAATCACAGGCTGGTGCGGGGCCTGGACTACTACACCCGCACGACGTTCGAATTCACGCACGGCGGGTTGGGCGCGCAGAACGCTCTTTTGGGCGGAGGGCGCTACGACGGCCTGAGCGAGATGATCGGCGGACCGAGAGCGCCGGGCATCGGCTTCGCCATGGGCGAGGACCGGCTTGTTTTGACGCTGCTGGCCCTGGAAGATGCCGCGGCACAGGTGAAGGTGGATGCGTATATCGCTCCGCTGGGCGAGAACATGAACGCCGCCGCGCTGAACCTGGCTCGGGAACTGCGCCATGTGGGGCTGCATATCGAGCTCGGGGATGGCAGTTTCCGGCTGAAGAAGTCGTTTGAAGCTGCCGACAAGACGGCGCGCTGCATCGTCATTCTGGGCGAGGACGAAGTCAAATCCGGTATTCTGACAGTGAAGACCTTTGCCACCGGCATACAAACCAAGGTGGCCCGCGCGGAGTTGGCGGCGTTTCTTTCGGAATAACAAGTCCGGATTTGTGGGTTCCCACCCCCTGCGACAGAAAACGAAACGCGGGTCCTTCGGCTCCGCTGCGCTGCGCTCAGGATGACAGCAATGGTGGGTGGCCGATTCTCATCAAGAAAATTGCAAGCAAGTAAAGGACACAAGCAGTGCTCGATTTTTTAGGTAGCCTCGAACGGACGCATCTTTGCGGCGATCTGCGTGCCGCCAACGCTGGCCAGCAAGTGGTTCTGATGGGCTGGGTTAACCGCCGCCGCGATCACGGCAGCCTGATCTTTCTGGATGTGCGCGACCGCTCCGGCATTGCCCAGGTTGTTCTGGACAAGGATTTGATCCCCGAAGGGCACGCCAAGGGCGAGCAGATCCGGCCCGAGTACGTGGTGGCCGCGGTGGGCAAAGTACGGCTGCGCGCAGCCGACGCCATCAATCCCAAGATGCCGACCGGCGAGGTCGAGATTGAAACGACCGAGCTGCTGGTGCTGAACGATGCACGGCTGGCGCCGTTTTCGCCCTCGGAAGAGGCGATTCAGAACGAAGAGACGCGTCTCAAGTACCGCTACGTGGACCTGCGCCGCCCCGAGATGCAGCGCAACTTCCGGCTGCGCCACGACATTACGCTGGCCATTCGCGACAACCTGAGCCAGCAGGGATTTCTGGAGATCGAGACCCCCATCCTGACCAAGAGCACGCCGGAGGGGGCGCGCGATTTTCTGGTGCCCAGCCGCGTGCACCCCGGCGAGTTTTATGCGCTGCCGCAGTCGCCGCAGATTTTCAAGCAGATTTTGATGTGCTCTGGCTTCGACAAGTATTTCCAGATTGCCCGCTGCTTCCGCGACGAGGATCTGCGCGCCGACCGGCAGCTCGAGTTCACGCAGGTGGATATCGAGATGAGCTTTCCGCACCAGGAGACGGTGTTTGCGGTGGCCGAGAAGTTTATGGCCGCCGGTTTTGCCGCCGCCGGGGTCACGCTGCCCACACCGTTTCCGCGGATCACCTATGACGACTCACTGCGGCAGTACGGCAGCGACAAGCCGGACATGCGCCTGCCTGGGCTGACCGATGTGCGCTCGGCGTTTACGGACGAAGACCTGGGCAAGCTGCTGATCGACCCGGCGCTGCCGGTGGTGGCGCTGCGCATTCCCAAGGTGGGCGAGCTGAGCCGCAAGGAGCGCGAGGACAACCACCTGCAATTCGACCTGAAGAAGGGCGCCAAGTTCATCGACGACTTCAAGCGGCTGGCCAAGGGCTTTCCGGAAGCTGCGGCCAAGGTGCGCGAACTGGCCGCAGCGGCCGAGGGCGACTTTGTCATCGTGGTGGCCGGCGACCCGGCCCACCCGGTGAAGGCCAGCGATACCAAGTTCCCCGGCCAGCTAAGCGAGCGGGAGATCAACGTCTATTCCGCGGCTGGCAATTTCCGCACCGAGCTGGCGAAAAAGTACGCCGACCGGCACGGAGCGTTTGCCGCGACCGAGAAGACGGTGCAAGACGCCGCGGAACGCGGGGCTGGCGAGATGGTGGATGGAGCAGCGGCCTTCCAGCCGATCTGGATTGTCGACTTTCCGATGTTCGAGTACGACCTGGCGACCGCGACCTGGGTGCCGGCGCACCATCCCTTCACCGCGCCGCACGAGGCGGATATGGCCAACCTGCTGACCGACCCGGCCAGTGTGCGGGCCAACTGCTACGACCTGGCGATGAACGGCCTGGAGCTTGGTTCGGGCTCCATCCGTATCCATCGCAAGGACGTGCAACAGCAGATTTTTCAGTCGCTTGGCATTAGCGACGAGGAAGCACGGGCTCGCTTCGGCTTCTTTTTGGACGCGCTGGAGTATGGCACCCCGCCCCACGGCGGCATTGCGCTCGGTTTGGACCGCATCGTGATGCTGCTGGCCGGCGCCGTCAGCCTGCGCGAAGTGATCGCTTTCCCCAAGTCAGCCAAAGCCATCGACTTGATGGCCGAAGCGCCGACCACGGTCAGCGAGCAACAGTTGAAGGAATTGCACATCCGGGTGGCGTTGAAGAGCTGATCTGACTGCAACCGAAAGGACAAAAATGCCGGGGCGCAAGCCCCGGCATTTTCTTTGGGATGAAACGGCGACGCAGCGCTGGCTTTACGCGTGGTCCAACTCCGCGAACAATTCGCTCAGCACCACGCGGATCGGCGTGTCCGGAACGGTGAGTTCACCATTCTGCACCAGTTGCAGCCC
This sequence comes from Terriglobales bacterium, assembly GCA_015655365.1. Lineage (GTDB taxonomy): Bacteria > Acidobacteriota > Terriglobia > Terriglobales > Acidobacteriaceae > Telmatobacter. The sequence goes on along the minus strand of JAATFE010000269.1, from coordinate 5,769 downwards.
GTCTCGCGTTGCAGTCCAGGCAGAGCGGCGCTGGGGGTCCAGAATCCAGATATTCTCCACGCCAAAGGCAAGATAATCGTCGATGCGGTCCTGGAAGCGGCTCAGGCGGTCTTCGGGCGAGAGGATCTCGATGGCGATCAGTGGAGGATGGGTGAGGATTTGTTCTCGGGGCAAATCGGCACGAAGTACCGAAAGATCGGGAATACGGAAATGGGAGCGGCTGATCTGGGTCCGAACGTCGGTCACGGCCCGAACGCCCCAGGCTTTTCGGTTAATGGTGAAGAGAACCGCTAGCAGTGTTTGCAGATAGCCGTGATCGTGCTCGCCCACGTTCCGTTCCTCGATGCGGCCATCCACATAGTCGCAGTCGGGCCTGTAACTGGTCTGGAGGTACTCCTCGACCGTTACATAGGGCTCATCGATGGGTAGCGTGGCCATGGCAACAGTATGCTCCGGACGGGCTGAGAATCCAATCGGAAACCTCTCTCGATCCAATTCCGAGGGGCGATGGGGAGCCGTTCACACTGACAGACCTGACGGTCTAGTTGGCGTCCGGCGGGGTCGCGCCGTCTTCTTCTTCGCCCTCGACGGAGATGCGCAGGGAGCGAAGGAAGTGGAGGTCGTTCCTGGTGAAGGTCTCTTCTTCGCTGCCCTCTTCGGCACCGGCTTCGGCGTCCACGTCGTCTTTGTCGGAGACGTCGTTCAGGCCGATGGTGGCTTCCAGCATCAGGAGGACATCGAAACCGTGTTCCCGAATGTCCTGGACAACGCCGGCGATCTGCTCACTCTCGATAACCGACTCATGGATGGCCTCGCCCAATTGCTGAATCAGTTCACGCAGACGAGATGTCATGGTTCCCTCCAGGAGCGGCGGCCAGCGCCAGCCTCAAGCGCGGGTTGCTGCATGAGATTTATCGACCTTACGTCTGTTCCCGTCCAGAATCAACCCGAAATTGGTAAGAGAATGTGAAAAAAGGGCGGAAGCATGGGTCGCTGATACCATCATAAACGGAATGAAACCTCAAACCATAGGCCGGGTTCTGGGAACTGGGCTGCGCGTGGCAGGCCGGATTGCCGGCGAGCGCATGGCGGCCAGCGCACAAACGGCAGCCACTTCGCCCGCGCCCCAGCCCCAAACCGCGGCGCAAAACCGGGCTGCCGGCAAGACGGCGGGGAAGGCGACCCGGAACGTGGCGCGCGGCGTGGGCGGCTTTTTGCGGCCTTTTGGCCGTATCGGCGGCATTTTGTGGCTGGAGGTGACGGGGGTCTTCTTTTTCCTGCCCGTGGTGGTTTTTGCGCCCACCCTGTGGCGCATCCGGGCCAGTTGGCTGCGCGGCCCCGACCACTCCACTTTTCTGATCACCGCGGGGATCATGGTGATTTTTTTCTACCTGAGCGTCAGTTCCTTCTGGCGGGCGCGGAAAAAGTAAGCCGTTTCATGGGCCGTTACAGCAGCGGCTGGTCCGGCTTGCGCAGGATCCGCCAGAGGCCGACGGCAACCGCCAGCACGCCTAGCCCGTAAGCCCACATGGCGTGGGAGCCGGTATGGAGCTTCCAGCCCTGGTAGAGTGCAAAAGCACCGGCGGCAAGCAGCAACACTCCGCGAAACTGATTCATGTCTTCTCCATTTTCCAATTGAAATCGATGATTCCATCCTAGTGTCCTGTCTCTGAAGTCCGTTGAGAAACTCACGAACGACAAAAGCAGATTCTTCGACTCACCACCTCCGAACTGAGAAACGTTCGGGGCCCTGTTCGCTCAGAATGACAGCCGCTGTTCTGTTATGAACTTTAGAGACAGGACACTAGAGCAAAATCAGAGTCCCAGTGGCCTGTTGAGTTTGGTGCAGGGTCGCCGTTCGCTGGTGCTCGCGTCGACTTGAAGATCGTGCTTTCGGGATACATCGACTCCGGTTTCGCTATAAGCCAGGGCCAGCTGGTTTGACCCAGCCGTGGGCGAATCCATATCGTAAATAAAGTACAAGAACCGCCTGAAAGGATTCCCCATGACTACCCCTGCCGCCCTCGAACTCAAGAAGACCGCCCTGAACGCTACCCACCGCGCATTGAAAGCCAAGATGGTGGACTTTGGCGGCTGGGATATGCCGGTCGAATATCCCGGGTTCACACCCCAGCGACAAGGACCCGTCGCCGGGGGGCCTGGTCCAGGAGGCGGCGTGATCGCCGAACACCTGGCCGTGCGCACTGGCGTGGGCCTGTTCGACGTGAGCCACATGGGCGAGATCCAATTCCGCGGGCCCGGCGCGCTGGCGGCCGTGCAGCACATCACCATGAACGACGCCTCGCGGCTCAAGGACGGGCAGGCGCACTATTCCGCCTTGCTGACCCCGGAAGGCACGTTTGTGGACGACATCCTGGTCCACAAGCTGGGCGATAACGACTACCTGCTGGTGGTGAACGCGGGAACAGCGGAGAAGGACTATGCCTGGATTCGGCAGCAGGTGGGCGGCTGGCCGGGCGTCCACATCAACAATTACTCGAACTACTACTCGCAACTGGCCGTACAGGGGCCGCGGGCGCTGGAAACGCTGCAAAAGCTGACCAAGGTGGATTTGGCGGCGATCAAGAACTACTGGTTCACCTTTGGCGAAGTTTGCGACATGCCCAACGTGCTGATTGCGCGCACCGGCTACTCCGGCGAGGACGGCTTCGAGGTTTATATTCCCTCGGACGAGCCCACCACCGTCACAGTTTGGAACGCGCTGCTGGAAGCGGGCGCGGAGTTCGGCATCCGGCCCTGCGGCTTGGGCGCCCGCAACACCCTGCGCCTGGAAGCGGGGATGAGCCTTTATGGGCACGAGATCTCGGACTCGATCAATGTGCTCGAAGCGGGACTGACTCACTGGCTCAAGCTGGACAAGGGCGAGTTTATTGGACGGGATGCGCTGCTGGCGGTGCAGGCTGCGGGCGGACCGAAGCGCAAGCTGGTGGCCCTGGAGATGGTGGAGCGGGGCATTGGGCGGGACGGGTACGAAGTGCTTTCGTTGGATGGAGAGACCATCGGCGTTATTACTTCCGGTTCGCCTGCGCCGTTCTTGAAGACCAATATCGCGCTGGCTTATGTGCCGACAGCCGTGGCTGCCAGCGGAGCCGATGTGCTGGTGCAGGTGCGCGCCAACCGGGTGAGAGCCAAGCAGGTGGCGTTGCCGTTTTATAAGCGGGCGAAGAAGTAAGGGGCGCCAGATGCTTGGAACAATAAAAAACTGTAGTTATAAAGAACTCTAGTTTTAGGTATCCCACCTTAGGCGCGAAAAACAACTACGCGCCGAAGGTGGGGCACCCAACCTGTGAAGAATCAACGAGCGTGAGAGCTCCCGCTCAGACCTGCATCACTTCCGCTTGCTTCTTGGCCGAAAGCTCTTCCATGTGGCGAATTTCTTCGTCGGTCATCTTCTGGATTTCTTCCTGGGCGCGCTTCTCGTCGTCCTCGCTGATCGCCTTGTCCTTGGCGAGCTTCTTGAGGGCGTCGTTGCCGTCGCGGCGCACGTTGCGAACGCTGGTCTTGTGGTCCTCGAGCACCTTGTTGAGGTGCTTGCAGACGTCGCGGCGGCGCTCCTCGGTCATGGGGGGAACCGGGACGCGGACGATCTTGCCGTCGGTTTGGGGATTGAAGCCGAGATCGGAGAGGCGGAGGGCCTTCTCAATCTCTTTCAGGACGGTCGGGTCCCAGGGCGAGATCAAAATGAGCTGCGCCTCGGGCGTGGAGACCTGCGCCAGTTGGCTGATGGGTGTTGGCGTGCCATAGTAGTCAACCTTGACCTGGTCGAGCATGTGCACGCTGGCCCGGCCTGTGCGTGTGGAGGCCAAGTTGGCCTGAAAGCCGGCCACTGCCTGATCCATCCGCCGCTTCAGGTCGCCGTTGAGTTCTTTGAGCGCCGGAATACCGGCCATTATTGAGACTGCCATGGGTTTTCGTCCTCGCTAAGCCAATTGCCAACGAACATTCTACTAAAAGCCCAGCCCGTCGGCATGGAGATTGCAAATGCTACGCCCGTACCGCCAGCCCTGTCGAAGCGGCTTGTTCGTGCGCGTGATAGCTGGAGCGAACCAGGGGGCCGGATTCGACGTGGCGGAAGCCCATCTGAAGGGCTTCGGCCTTCAACTCGGCGAACTCGCGCGGCGTGTAGAGCCGGGCCATGGGCAGATGGTCGCGAGAAGGGCGCAGATATTGGCCGATGGTCAGGATGTCGCAATGGACGGCGGCCAGGTCGCGGAAGACCTGGAGCAGTTCGGAGGTTTCCTCGCCCAGGCCCACCATTACGCCGGACTTGGTAATCCCGGCGGGATTGAGCTCCTTGGCGTAGCGCAGCAGCTCGAGGGTCCGCTCGTAGCGGGCTCCGGAGCGCACGGCGCGGTAGAGGCGGGGCACCGATTCGGTATTGTGGTTGAGCACGTCGGGGCGGGAATCGACCACGATCTGGATGGCTTCCGGCTTGCCCTGAAAGTCGGGAATGAGGACTTCGCTGCGGCAGCCGGGAGCCTGACGGCGAATCTCTTCGACGACCATGGCGAAGGCGCGCGCGCCGCCCACCAGATCGTCGTCGCGGGTGACGCTGGTGATGACGGCGTACTCCAGGCCCAGCGCGGCAACGGCTTCGGCCACACGGCGGGGCTCGTCGAAGTCGATGGGCTCGGGACGGCCCTTGGGCACGGCGCAAAAGCCGCAGCGCCGCGTGCACAGGTCGCCCAGCATCATGAAGGTGGCGGTTTTGTGATGCCAGCACTCGCCGATGTTGGGGCAGTGGGCGCTTTCGCAGACGGTGTGCAGGTTCATGGACCGCGCCAGTTGCTTGAGCGAGTGGTAGTTTTCTCCCACCGGGGCGCGCGCCTTGAGCCACTCGGGTTTGGGGGCCGGAGCCTTGCGGGCAGGTTCGATTTGAACGAGGTCCATCACGCTTTCATTGTAGCGGGAACGGCAATTGGGGGTTGAGCAGGGGATGTGAGGAGTATTGAGGATTTGCGGGCAACGGGGTTCTTCACGCCCCAGCGCATGACCATGGTAGAATAACCATGGTCATGTCGAACGGACCATGAGGAGGCGACCCCATGCGGACGATGGCAATAGGCGAATTCAAGGCCAAGTGCCTTGCCGTAATGGCCGAGGTGAGTTCTACTGGCCAGCCGGTCCTTGTGACCAAACGGGGCAAACCGCTGGCACGGGTATTGCCGTTCGAGGAAGTGACGCCGAAGGAGACTCCGGAGTCGATCTTCGGCTGCTTGCGGAACTATCTCAGTTCAACCGAAAATCTCGGGGATCTTGTTGAACCGATCACACCCAGGGAGGATTGGGACCACTTGAAGGACGACTGGTCTCCGATTTTGCCCGAATGATCCTGCTCGATACTCATGTGGTGATTTGGTTGCTGGCGGCTCCGGAACGCTTGTCCGGTCGAGCGCGCGGGGCGGTTCTGCAAGCGCAACTAGCGGGAGAGACGATCGGGTATTCTCCCGTGTCGCTGTATGAGATAGCCTATGCCGCCCAACGGCAGCGGCTGCCCCTGAATTCTCCGGCTGAAGACTTTATCGCAGCGATACAAGCCAAGCTCGAATTGGTCCCGATGACGGCGGAAATTGCAATTTGCGCAGCGGAACTGCCCGAGCCCTTCCAAGGCGATCCCATGGACCGGATCATCGCAGCGACCGCCCTGGTTGCGGATTGCACGCACATTACGCGCGACGATCGAATCCGGTCAGCGAACCTCTGCAAGGTGTTCTGGTAGACCTATCGCAGGCGGCTGGGCACTTCGGG
>JAATFE010000365.1 GCA_015655365.1 Terriglobales bacterium | reverse complement strand
CGGTGATTACAGGTTTGGTTCGCTCGATTCGGCAGGGGCGTTTCGCGGCGAGGGTCGTCACTGAACCTTGGTTCGTGCTTTCCCACCCTTGGCGCAGAAACAAAAACGCGCCAAGGATGGGGCACCCAGACGTTTTGGATATTCCTGAAAAGAACCGAGAAAGCAGAAGGCCCGGCAGCGCTGCCGGGCCTTCTGCTTTTGCCGCTAATAGCGACGAACTCCGCTAAGCCATCAGATCCGCATGGGCATGAGGACGTAGCGGTACTTGTACTCGGCGTCGGGATCTTCGGGGCGCATTTGGCCGGCGGACTGGGAGTCTTTGAACTCCAGGCGCACCTCGCCTTCGTTGCCCAGGGCCTTGAGGAAGTCCAGGATGTAGCCCGAGTTGAAGCCCACCATGATGGGGTCGCCCGCGTAGGGAGTGTCAATGGTGTCTTCGCTCTCGCCGGACTCGGTGGAGCTGGAGCTGATCTTGAGCTCGTTGCTCTCGAGGCGCAAGCGGATGGCGCCAGAGCGCTCGTCGGCGAACTGAGCGACGCGCTGGATGGCCGCGGAAAGCTCGCTGCAACGCACCACAGCGAACCTGGTGTTGTCGCGGGGCATGACCGCCTCGAAGTTGGGGAACTGGCCGGTAAGCTTGCGGGTGCTGAGGGTGCGATGGCCGATGCGGAAGAAGAGCGTGTGCTCGTCGTCGGCAAAGTCCACCTTTTCCGCCTCGGAGTTGTTGAGCAACTGCTGCAATTCCTGGAGGGCCTTGCGGGGGATCAGGACCCGCTTTTCGCCGCTGATGCCTTCGAGAGTCTCGTTGGGCTTTTCCACGTAGGAGAGACGGTGGCCGTCGGTGGCAACCATAGCCAGCGACTCCGCCTTGATGACCAGCAGCGCGCCGTTGAGCGTGTAGCGGGACTCCTCGTTGGAGATGGCGAAAATGGTACAGGCGATGAGCGTTTTGAGCGCCAGGAGCGAGATGCTGGTGGCTGGGACGGCCGGAAATTCAGGGACCTGGGGGTAGTTGGCGCGCGCCATGCCCACCATTTTGGTGTTGGAGCGGCCGCTGCGGATCTGCACCCAGTGATTCTCCAGCAGTTTGATGGAGATTTCGCCATCGGGCAGGAGCTTGATGTAGTCGTAAAGCTTGCGGGCGGGAATTGTGCACGAGCCGGGCTTTTTGACTTTGGCCTCGGCGCTGGTGCGAATCGCCTGGTCCAGATCGGTGGCCGTAATGTTCAGGCGGTCACCGTCCGCTTCGATGAGAAAGTTCGACAGAATCGGGATGGTGGTTTTGCGTTCCACCACGCTCTGTGTCGCAGTAAGCTCCTTCACCAGATCCTGGCGGCTTACGGTAATCTCCATCGCTGCCCCCTGCGCGGCCGGCTTCTCCACTTCAGTTTCCACGATCGACATAACCCATCCTCGCTTTACGGCTACTCAAAATACCCGATTGAAGCACACACCACGCTGGCCACACTCTACAACACATTGCGGCAGGGTGGAAGTGGTTGTCTTTTCTACTTCTTGATTGTATTCATTCCGACCGGTCTTGGGGTGCGTGGAAAACAGGGGTGCTTGTCTGGATTCCAGGACATTTGGGAAAAGCAGAGCGATTCTGCGGGAGGACGGACGCGGGTTTGGCGAAATGCGGAGGCTGAAGCGAAGCTGCACGATGCTAGGGAGGCGATGGTGCGACGGGTACTTAGGAAAAAGGAAAAGAAATACATACAAGAAGTAGTAATACCCGTAGTTCATACAGGAAAAGTGGAAATCTAGCCGAAGTGATTGGGAAATTAGGAGTTGAGAAGATGTCCAGTTTTCCAAATCTCGGCTGTGCAAATGAGGAGTTTTGGAAATGTGGACTTTGGGTGGAGATAAGTGACCCTGCTTTCCCACTCTTCCCACAGAGGAGCGGATAAGGCCTGTGTAAAGCGGGTTGGTTTATGTGAAAAGCGCGGTCCTGAGCGCGCTGGAT
>JAATFE010000168.1 GCA_015655365.1 Terriglobales bacterium | reverse complement strand
GGGAAACGAGCTTTGATAAAGAGCTAAAGACTATAAAAGGCAAGGCCATAGATATCCCACCTTAGGCGCAAAAACTACTACGCGCCGAAGGTGGGGCACCCGCTTTATATGCGAAAGCACGAGGAAACTAGCTGGTGAGGATGGGGATGCCGGACTCGCCGACCAGGGGCTTGACGACCGGGACCTCGGTTTTGACGTAGGCGATCTTGCCGGCGTCGATCTCTTCCTGGGCAATGCGGCAGGGCTTGGTGGACTGGGTGGCAACCAACGCACCGGAGCCGTTCTGCAACTGGCGGGCGCGGCGGGCGGCCACCAGCACTTTCCTGTAATTCGAGTCGAAGCCGGTTTCAATCGTCATCTGAATCCTCCTCAAACTTCAGTTCCTGCTGGCCAACAGTGCCCAGAAGCCCAAAGGCTTCAAGCACCGGTTTGACTCGTTCCTGCGAGTTGGCTTGCAGGCAGCCCGCAGCCACCTCCAACACGCGCCGCGAACGAAACGCGATGGCTTCGCCGTTGCGGTAGAAGCGCTCGGCCAGGACAATGGCCTCCAATTGCGCCACCGCACGGTCGAGAACGTCATTGACCAGAATATAGCCGTACTCGCGATAATTCTCAATCTCCTTGCTGGCTTCGCGGAGCCGGCGGAGCACTTCTTCTTCATTTACAACGCCTTCGGCGCGGCTGCGATTGCGCAGGCGGGTGCGGAGAACCCTGGGTGTGGGGGGCATGACGAAGATGCTGACGGCTTCGGGGGTATTGGCGCGGACTTGCGCTGCGCCCTGCACATCGATGTCGAGGAGCAGGTCGTGGCCGTCGGTGCGCGCCTCTTCCAAGGACTGGCGAGAGGTACCGTAGAAGTTGCCGAAGACCTCGGCGTGTTCGAGGAAGACGCCGTCGTCGATCATGCGCTGGAAATTTTCGCGGGTGGTGAAGTTGTACTCGCGGCCGTCCTCTTCAGAGCCGCGCGGGGCGCGGGTGGTCCAAGAGACAGCGAATTCAATGCCGGTGACCTGCTTGCGCAGTTCGCTGACCAGCGTGCTTTTGCCTGAGCCCGAGGGCGCCGAAATAATAAATAGAAGTCCTGCCACGATTTCCCCTTCAAGCCTTTACGGCAATTCGTACCTGGGCTTCTCCTTCCGAAGTTGCGGAAGGAGTGATGCATTATTCCACATTTTGAATCTGTTCGCGGGCCTTTTCAATTTCCGATTTCATGGCCAGTCCGAGTTCGGTGATGCGGGTTCCCTTGCCGCCGACGCTACCGGTTTTGGAGAGCAGGGTGTTGGCTTCGCGGTTCATTTCCTGGAGCAGGAAGTCGAGCTTTTTGCCGACTTCGCCACCGGCGGCGAGCAACTCGCGGAAGTGGCCGATGTGGGTGACCATGCGGGCCAGCTCCTCGGCAATGTCGCTGCGCTCGACCATGACGGCCACTTCTTCAAGCAAGCGCTGGCGATTGAACTCGGGACCGGTGGCGGCAAGGAGGCGCTGGGTGAGGCGGTCCTGATAGCGCTGCTCGACCTCGGGGCGGAGGACAGCCACGCCGTCGACCGCTTCGGTCAGGCGATCCAGGGTGGAGTTCAGAATGGCGGCGAGGGATTCGCCTTCGCGGGCACGCATGACCTTCAGTTCTTCAAGGAGGGGAGTGATTTCCTGCTGCACGCTGGCCGCCAGAGCAGTGAGGTCGCCGTCGTCGTGGTTGTCGCCCTGCAAAGCGCCAGGCAGGCGCAGGATGCCGTTGAGGTCCGCTTCGCCGACCAACTCGAATTCCTTGCGCGCCGCGGAAAAGGCGGCCAGATAGCTGGCAACGAGTTCGCGGTTGTAGCCGGCCCGCTGCTGGCTGTTGCGATCGACAGAGAGGGTGAGTTCGACGTGGCCGCGGACCAAATTCTCTTTGAGAGCGCGGCGCAATTCGGTCTCGAGCATGTCCAAGCCGGAGGGCAGACGCAATTGCACATCGAGAAAGCGGTGGTTCACGCTCTTGACGCTCAGGGTGTAACAAAGATCGTCGTGCACGCGCACCTGCGCGCGGGCAAACCCGGTCATCGAATAAATCGGCATAATCTACTTCCCTCTTACGGTGGTGAGCGGCGGCTCGGCAGCGGGCGCG
>JAATFE010000453.1 GCA_015655365.1 Terriglobales bacterium | reverse complement strand
TGCTCAAGAACCAGCCGCCCTCTTCGCCAGAGGTGCAGCGGCTGACAATTCTTCTCGGGATGGCTCACTATGCTTTGGGCGAATACGCCGAAGCCGTTCCCTACCTCAAGCAGGCCGCTGCCCGCGACCCGCAGAATCAGGGGCTGCGGCTGAGCCTAGCCCACAGTTGCATTTGGTCAAAACAATACCAATGCGTAATGGATACCTATCGTGAGATTCTCCTGTTGAATGCGGAGTCGGCCGAAGTCGATATGCTGGCGGGAGAAGCCTCGGATGAGTTGAAGGATCATCCTGGGGCCATCAAGCAATTCAGGGCAGCGGTTCAAGCCAACCCGAAGGAACCGGAGGTCCATTTTGGTCTTGGGTATCTGCTGTGGAAGCAGAAGCAATATGCGGAGGCCGCGGGCGAGTTTCAAGTGGAGCTCGAGAACAGTCCGAATCATGCCGAGGCCATGATCTACCTGGCGGACGCGCAGATGCAGTTGAGCCATCCGGAGGCGGCGCGGCCGCTTTTGGAGAAGGCTCTGAGCCTGGACCCGGGACGGGAACTGGCTTATCTGGACCTGGGCATTCTGGATTTGGATGCCGGGCGCAAGGACGACGCGTTGCGGGAGATGAAAGAGGCGGCGCGGTTGGCTCCGGCGGACGTGAACGTGCACTGGCGGCTGGGACGACTCTACCAGTCGATGGGAAGGAAAGACGAGGCCAAGGTGGAGTTGGAGAAGGCGCGCAGCATTAACAGGACCGTCGACAACGCACTGATCGAAAAGATGTCGAACGCCAAGCCGACTGAGGCGCACGCAGGCGCACCCACACAGCGATAGACGAAAGCTACTGCAGCGGTTGGGTGCGGGCTTTGATGGCTATTTCCCGAGCGAGCAGCTCGACCAGGGCCTTCTCTGGACAGATGTGGCGGTCTTCGTACCCCCTCAACTCTTCCTCGGTCTCCACGGAGGAGGCGATGGTCATGAAGCAGTCGAGGCAACGGGTGTTGTAGGTGCCATTGTCGTTTTGGGTGCGGTTGTACATGGCTCCTCGCAAGCGTAGTGAAGTGCAACCGATGCTAGCGATGTTTTTGTCCCTGGGTTGTGATGTGTGTCACATGGTCTTGTGACCTTGTGTCAAGATGGGAATAGAGGCTTCCCGCATGGTGAGTTTTGGCCGGTGAGGAGGGGGCCCGCGCCGGTCATTTCTGCTCGCTGGAAGATGCGAAATCGGTGAGGGTCACAGAAGCAGGCAGGGTTGACAGCACTGTTTTTGTGGCAAACGGGCTCCTTTTCCTGCCGGAATACACATGCTTTCAACAGCCTTTGAACATTGCAAGTGGCTGTAGGCGTGGACAGTAGCGAGTTATCCAATATTTCACGCCGATTTTCACACCGTGTTTCGCTTTTTGTTCTCTCTTCCCATGTGTCTCCGGTGCCCGTACTCTTGGGAAACATTGAAGGAAATTAACCGGCGTTTTTGCCGGTCTTGCCCTCAGGCATCTATTACCAATCTGACCGCGAACGACGGCCAGACTCCCGTGGATCGAATGCCAGGAAATGCCTTGCGTGACCGCCGCGCCCCTTGGGGGCAGCGAGCACTATGCGCCGGGCGAACTCTGGACAGTGCGATCAACCAGGGAGTTTTTCAGTCTCGTTCTCGAAAGCCGTAGCGGAAGTGTCTCAGCCTCCAAAAGCCCGTTCAGCGGGCGAGGCCGGAGTGCGCTCTGCGGACGGCCCAAAAAATTGAAACAAGGAGTGTACCCCGAACCATGCGGCCGAAAAAGATCATTCTCTGCGTAGACGATAACGAACAAGAGCTTTCCGTACTCAAGTTCATGCTGGCAACCAACGGGTACCGGGTGGTTTCGGCTTGTACCGGGCAGGAGGCGATCGGGATCTTCTCGGAGGTCCAGGTGGACCTGGTTCTGGCGGATTTTGGGATGCCGCAGATGAATGGCAATCAACTGATCGACCGGCTGAAGATGATTGCGCCGCATGTGCCGATGATTCTGCTGGGCGATCTGAACAAGATGAGCAGCGAGATGCACGCAGCCGATGCGCTG
>JAATFE010000002.1 GCA_015655365.1 Terriglobales bacterium | reverse complement strand
GTATCGTCCAGCTTCTGCGCAAAGGCCGGGTCCTTGGCCAGTTTGCCCACCGAGCCCTTGCCGGCGTTGATCTCGGAGACCAACTGGTTGGTATTGGCGACGGCGGCGTTCAGGTTCTTGTAGAGCGAGTCGTCCTTGAGCAGCTTGCCCATACTGCCCTGGCCCTCATCGAGAGCGGTGGTGATCCTGTCGAGCCGGTCCACGGCGGAGCTGGCGCGCGCATAGAGCGTGTCGTCGTTAACCAGCTTGCCCAGCGAGCCCTTGCCCTGGGAGATGGCCTTGGTGACGGTATCCAGGTTGTTGGCGATGGAGACGATCTTGTGGGCCAGTTCGGGATCGTTGATGAGCATGCCCAGGGTGCCGCGCCGGGAGTTGAGCGTGTCCATCAGGGTGTCCACTTTGCGCACCAAAACGGTGACTTGCTCGATGGAGCCCTGGCTGGTGCGGATCACATCCTGAATGGTGGGCGCGCCGGTGGCCTTGAGCTCGAGGTTGTTGGCCGGGGGCGGGCCGCTGGCCTGGGCGGAGCTGATGTCCACGAAGCTGTCGCCCAAAACGCCGGCCTGGGCAATCGAGGTGGTCGAGTCGCTGTGCAGGGCGGGCTCGTATTTGTGGCTCACCTGCATGGTGACTTCCACCGGCGTGGGGTTGCGCCCGGGGACCACGCGGATGCGGGTGACGTTGCCGATGGTTACGCCTTCGAGGGTGACCGGCGCGCCGGGTTTGAGGCCGGCGGCGTTCGCAAAGTAGGAGCGAAGCACCAGCTTTTGCGCGAACAGACCGCCGGAGGTGCCGGACATGAGAAAAATCAGCCCGATGAGCACGGCCATAGCCGCCAGGACCAGCACTCCGACTCTCAGTTGCGACCACTGAATCTCTTTGCGGCTTGGCACGGATCTCCCTTTACTGAAACGAGCCTATTGACCCTTGAGAATAGCAGAAAGGGCGGGAGTTACCGCCCATCCTCGAGCACCACGCTGGCCATGGCCAGGTCGCCGGTGTGGGTGATGGAGAGGGCGGCGCGGACGACGCCCAGGCGGGCGGCAAACTCCGCGGCGCGCCCGTGAAACTTGAGGGTGGGCCGGCCGCTGGGTTCGCGGATTACCTCGATCTCCAGCCAGTTGACCCCGTAGCTGATGCCTGTCCCCAGGGCCTTGGCTCCCGCCTCTTTGGCGGCAAAGCGCGCCGCAAAACTCTCCGCGGCGTTGCGCTTGCGCAGGCAGTAGGCCTGTTCCGCGCTAGTATAGACGCGGGCCAGAAAGCGCCCTCCGTAGCGGTCCATGGACTTCTGGATGCGCCCTATCTCGGTCAGATCGATGCCGGAGCCAACAATCATCTTGCCTATTAAGCTACATCATCCGGCCTTCGCGGCCGGGAACAGAGCGGCGCCTCTAATTACCAGCGCAGCCCCAGGCGCGCCCCGCGGGGGCCCGGATGTTTCAAAGCCGGTCAACTGCCGTCCCATGCCGAACAGGGTTTATGGTGTCGGGCCCTGCTCCGATAAGACGGTTGTGAGGCTGACCATGTTGGAGATCGGCGCCGGGCAAATGAGCGTTCCCTGGGCGATGCAGATGCGAGCCGTCTCGGCCGAGGAACCGGCGCGCCTGATCCGGACTCTTACTGGAGCCATTCTCGGCTGCGGAGGCTGGGTGCTGAGTCGCAGCGCCAGCGATACCGGGGCGGTCACCATGCTCTTCGAGTTCGAGCGGGCCGCCTGCGTCGACATCTATAGCGTGCTGATTGCCGCCGGGCTGGAACTGAGCCGGGCCGGGCATATCCGCTTTACCGAGCTCTGTCAATGCACCCGCAGCCACCCGTGGGAATGCGGCACGGAGATTGCCAGCGTCGACCTGGAGATTCAGACCTTTCCGGTGGAGTCGGCGCAGGCCGGCGGCAGCGCCAGCCCTACCATTGCCTGATCAGCCCGCTTCCACCAGCCCATAGCGGCGCTGCCAGGACTCCTTGAGCCGGGCCCACACGCGCGCCCGCTCGGCTTCGGTTTCCGCGCTGCCTTTGGGGGCATCGGAAGCGTCGATGAAGCGGGTGGCCTCCTGCTTGGCCAGTTCCAGCAACTCCCGGTCGCGCACCAGGTTGGCCACGCGGAAATCGGGCAGGCCGGCTTGGCGGGTGCCGAAAAATTCGCCGGGGCCGCGCTGCGAGAGGTCCAGCTCCGCCAGCTCGAATCCGTCCTGGGTGCGGACCATGGCGTTCAGACGCTCCTCGCCTAGCGCAGAAACCCGCGGGCCGGTGATGAGAACGCAGTAGCTTTTGGCCGCGCCGCGGCCCACGCGCCCGCGCAACTGGTGCAACTGGGCGAGGCCGAAACGCTCCGCGTGCTCCACCACCATGACCGTGGCGTTGGGCACATCCACGCCCACTTCGACGACCGTGGTGGCCACCAGCACGTCGATCTCGCCGCGCTGAAAGCGGCGCATGATGACTTCCTTGTCGTCCGCGTCGAGGCGGCCATGGAGCAGGCCCACGCGCAGACCGGCCAAGGGGCCTGCGCTCAGTTTTTCGTGCATCTCGACGGCGGACTTGAGGCCGGATTTGGCTCCCGGGTTGGCTTCCTGCGCGGCTTTGGGGAACAGTTCGGATGTTTTTCCCTTGCGGGTTTTCTTTGCGGCTGTCTTTTTCGCGAGCGGTGCATCCAGGCTGGCTTCGGCGTCCTCGTCGTGAGAGAAATCCAGCTCCGGCTGGTCCTCCCTGGCGCCTTCGATAACGGGATAGACGATGTAAGCCTGGCGGCCCTGCTCCACCTGCTTGCGCACAAAGTCCCACACCTCTTCGGAGCGCTCGCCGGCGACGCGGCGGGTCACGATGGGGGTGCGGCCGGGGGGCAGTTCGTCCAGAATGCTCACGTCCATGTCGCCGTAGAGGGAGAGCGCCAGGGTGCGTGGAATCGGCGTGGCAGTCATCACCAGCATGTCCGGCTCGGCCTCATTGGGCTTTTTCATCAGCTTGAAACGCTGCAAGACGCCGAAACGGTGCTGCTCGTCGACCACCACCAGCCCCAGGCGGTTGAACTCGACTCTTTCCTCGATCAGGGCATGGGTGCCGATGACCAACTGCGCATCGCCGCGATTGATCTGGGCGCGGGTAGATCGCTTGCGCGCCTCGTCCAGCGAGCCGGTCAGGAGCACGATGCGCGGGTGGCGCGTGGATTTCTCCAGCAGCTTGCGAAGGCTGAGAAAATGCTGCGTGGCCAGGATCTCGGTAGGGGCCATCAGGGCCGCCTGGTAGCCGTTTTCCATGGCTACCAGCATGGCCTGGAGGGCCACAATGGTCTTGCCCGAGCCCACGTCGCCTTGCAGCAGGCGGCGCATGGGGCTGGGCTGGCGCATGTCGGCCACAATCTCGCCCAGGGCGCGCTTTTGCGCCGCGGTGGGGTGGAAGGGCAGCACCTCGCGGATGGCTTCGCGGACCTTGGCGTTGGTGGCGAAGCTGATGCCGGGGCGCTGCCTCATGCGGCGGCGCTTGAGCTCCAGGCCCAGCTCCAGAAAGAACAGTTCCTCGAAGATCAGCCGCCGGTGAGCCGGGGTCGAAGAGTCCATCAACTGCACAAAGGGCGTGCCTTCGGGCGGATAATGCACCTCGCGCAGCGCGGTTTCGCGGTCGGGCAGAGCGAGGCGGGAGAGCAACTCGCGCGGCAGGCACTCCGGCACTGCGCCGCGCACCGCCTCCAGCAGGTTGAAGATGGTTTTCCGC
>JAATFE010000526.1 GCA_015655365.1 Terriglobales bacterium | reverse complement strand
TTCAAGGCCTGCGCGAGCGTTGCGCCCAAATGGATCGGTATCCGCCCCGCATCCACCTCGGCGGCCACGCCGGACTCTTCGCAGAGATGGCCGAGGTCAGTGGAGAGGCCGTCGCTCAGGTCGAGGGCGGCAGAGGCCAGTTCGTGGCGCCGCAACCAAAGGCCCTGGGCGATGCGCGGCTGGGGGAAAAGGTGCGGAGCCAGCAGAACCTCCAGCTTCTTGGGAATGGCAGGTGGCTTGGGGCTGCCATCTGGACCGGCCAATTCACCCAGACGAGCCAGCCCCACCGCGGCTCCGCCTAGTGCCCCGGTAACATAAAGCAGGTGTCCGGCGCGTGTGCCGGAGCGCAGCAGGGCTTTTTCCTTGGGAACGGCGCCCACCAGCACAATGTCCGCCAGGGCCAGGGGTGCTTCGGAGAGGTCGCCGCCTGCCAACGGGGTCTGGTGCGCCGCGGCCAGGGCCAGCAGTCCGTCCAAAAAGCGCTCCACCCAGGCCGGACGGCGGCCCTTCGCTGTGGTCAGATCGCGCGGCAAAGCCAGGGAAAGAAAGGCGGCTACGGGCCGCGCACCCATGGCGGCCAGATCGCTCAAGCCGCGCGCCAGGGCCCGGTGCCCCACGGCTTCCGGCTCGTGCCAGTCCAGGCGGAAATGCCGTCCGGCAATGGAAAGGTCGGTGGTCACGGCCAGTTCCTCGCCCGGCCGCGGAGCCAGCAGGGCGCAGTCGTCGCCGATGCCCAGGCGCAGGCCGCCGCGCGAGGAGTGAGCCGCCCGGCTGCGGATCTGGCGGATCAGTGCCAATTCCCCCAGCCCTCCGCCCGGTGCTTGCGTGCTTTGTTTCAGTCGCATCCCTTGAGAATAAGACAAATGGGCTGAGATCATCGCCGGCGCGCACGCGCAGCGGCCTATTTCTGCACGTTCCCGAATAGAAATCCACAAGGATTTTGCCGAGGGTTTTCGTTGACCTGGCTTGGCGCGGTTTGTTAGCCTTGATGAGCATAATCCGATTTAGGCCCGCCAGGGCTTTTTACTGTTTTCCGTGGGCTGATAGGCCTGTTGCCTTGCTCTTCAGTTGAGTAGAGGGTGAATTGCGGCCCTGCGGGGTGCAGGGATGAAAGGCTATGATGCTGCGCAAGCGCTATTACATACTTTTTGTTGCTAGAGACGAAGATGGCCGGGTCCGCAAGATTCCGCTGCCGCTACATTATGCGTACGGATTTGTTGCTGCGGCGTTGATCGGCGCTTTTACCATCGTCGGTCTGGCCGGTTCCTATACCCGCATGTTGCTTAAAACCGAAAGCTACAACCAGGTCCGGCAAGAGCGCGAAACGCTGCGCAAGGACTACAAGCAGATGGCCCAGATCGCGCACGACCGCGATGTGCAGGTAGCCTCGCTGGGCGCCCTGGCTAGCGAAGTGACCGCCCTTTATGGCCTGAAACAGAATAAGCTGGCTTCGGCCAAGTCGGCCGCCGCCAGCGCCGCGGCAGCGCCGCCCCCCGCTACCCTGGCTCTCACCGACGACGTCAATCAGCAGCAGGTCAAGCTCTCCGTCGATCAGTTTTATGCGCTGCGCTCGCAGGCGCTCTCCGGCCAGGTTTCCCGCGCGCTTGAGGGGGGCCTGTCGCCCGCCTTTGTCGGCGATTGGACGCTGTTGGCGGATGCGCCTTCTATTTGGCCCATCGAGGGCCGTGTAGGCTCCAGCTTCGGTGAGCGTGAAGATCCCTTCAACGGGGAAGGCAAGTTCCACACCGGCATCGACATTACCGCGGCCATCGGTACGCCGGTACGCGCCGCGGCCGACGGCGTCGTGAGCGGAGCTGCGATGGGTGCCGGATATGGCCGTGAAGTGGTGCTCGATCACAGCCACGACGTGCTCACGGTCTACGGCCATCTTTCCGCGCTCGCGGTTGTTCCCGGCCAACATGTGGTCCGCGGCCAGGTAATCGGCTACGTGGGCCAAACCGGACGCGCCACCGGTCCGCACCTCCACTACGAGGTTCGTGTGCACAATGTCCCGGTGAACCCGCACAAATATCTGCGCTCCACCTACGACGAAGTGGCCACGGTCGATAGCCGTTCGCTGGCCGCATCCACCAAATAGATTCTGCTTTCGCAAACCAAAAGCGGCTCCCTCCGGCAGGGAGCCGCTTTTGGTTTGAGGGTTTGGCAGGTTCCCATCCATGCGCGGGGGGAGGTGGCATGGATGGGAAGACTTTGTGGATTGCGGCGGGAAGCGCGCTAGTAGTTACTTGGATGCGGGCGCATTGCCTGGGGGTGCAAGCTGCGGGGGTGAATTTTCGTTCACCTCCGCGGCCGTGAACAACGCGGGTGAAAGCGTGGCCTTGAGCACCACCCGGTTGCGTTTTTCCACGGTCACGGCAGAGGTCTTCAGCAGCTCTTTCAGGCCGTTGTTGGCGGCGTTGTCGGGCAGCGGGGCAGTGAAGCTCCGGGCGAAGGAGATCAGGGTGGTCAGCGCGGCGTACTGGCGCGCGGCTACCGCGTCGCTGGGCGCAATCTCCTCGACCTTGAGGTTCATTGCGCCCTGCAGCGACAAGGCGGGTGACAGGCTGGCCACAATGGTCGAGTCGGCCTCCAGCGGCAGCGAAAAACCAAAAACGTCGATGGCGCCGCTTTCGGAGAAGGGCAAACCAATCTGGCCCACGCCCCAGGCCATCGAGAGCAGCGGCAGCTCGTGGTAGTGCTGATTCAGCAGCGTCGAGCCGGCAAAAGGCCAGGCGGCGGTGCTGTGGCGGTCGAGCATGGAGTGGATCTGCTCGGTCGTGGGCGTGTTGGAGATGGCCACCATGTCGTAGCCAATCTGCGCCACGCGCACCGTGCGGCCCTCCGAGGGAATGCTGTAGATGGTGTGCCCGGCGTAGGACTCGCGGGAAGCGGCGTGGGTGTCGAGCCAGGTGTTCAGACGTCGGCCAGTAATTTTGCCCACCAACACCATCGAGTAGGCCACGGGGCCGTTCGGGCCGTTGGGGTTGGACATGCGGTGCAGGGCAATGGCCGCCTGGTCCAGGTCGCGCTCCCAGTCCATGCCGGTGGCGTCCACAAACTGCTGGTACTCGGGCACGCGTGCCGGCGGTTTCATCTCCTTGTGGAAGAAGCCGCGCACCGGCTTGAGATTCACGTAAATGATGCCGTCGGACTCGGGCAGCAGGCGCGCCGCTTCCGGCGGAGCCTTGGAGCGCAAGAAGATTGCCAAGGCCAGCAGGAGCAGCACCGCGGCCACAACCCAGAGCGTTCTGCGGGTGCGTTTATTCATGAGGAACCATCAGAAACCAAGGTATCACTTATGCCGCGTGTGGCACCCTGGTTCCCGATTGCTGCCAATCCAGGCCAGAAACTTGCAGTGAGGAAGCTCGGACGATGGGCTGACCTAAGCTGTGCCTTACTTTTTGGCCCAATCCGCAAGGATTACTTCGCAGGCCTTCTTTACCGCTCCAGCGATACTCCCGCCCTCTTTGGTCTTGGAAATAAGGTCGCCATCCTTATTCGCAACCTGTATCTGGTTGTCACGGATAAACATCCCAACTTCGATGTGATTCAGGGCCACGGTATAGTCAGCTACCGCCTGATTGATCGAAATCCGGACTCCGATGCAGTCCCGCTCAAAGTCTTTGCTCATCTCCATCGACTGGTCTCGGGCTGCGTTCTGGTTGGTGCCTTTGCTCGACGAAGTCAGAAATACGCGAGGCTTTCCAGCGGGTGGTGCCATGGGCGCTTGGCCTGTAGGTGGTACTTGTGTGCCATCCGGAGGAGGTGGAGGAACCGGGGCGTAAGCTGCCGGTGCGCTACCGGAGGCCCTAAGAACGATTGCTGAAACCACCTTATCGCTTGCGCCGGCACTCTTCAGGGCAATCAGCCCATTGGCGGAGGTATCAAAGGTTCCGGGCGAAGCGTTAATGGTGGTGATAATCAGGTCCTCGGACAGGCCCGCTTTTACGAGCTTGATGACAGAGTCATTGTTGAGCGTTTGCTGAGATATCAGCAGCGGGCAACAAACCAAAAACACAAGTGCGAAAAGGATCTTGCGCATGAGAGATCTCTTACCTTTCTTAGTCCTTGAAGTCGATTTGAGAGAGCACGAGGTTTACTACTTTGCGGGTGCTTGCTCTAGCTCCGCGTTCAGGTGAACCGTCCCGCCAGTGACGTTAAGTGTCTTGCTCCAGGCATTGAAGCCCTTCTTCGAAACCGCAATCTGATGGCTGCCCGGCGCTACAGAGACAGTGGAGGGGGTGTTGCCGACAAAGGCTCCGTCAATCTCGATGTCTGCGCCGGAGGGGGCAGAGTCGACGCTGAGTGAGGTTTGGGCGATAGGGTCGGCAGCAGGGGCAGGAGGGGGCGCAATCGCAGGCAGCGCAGCCTCGAAATTGGCCATGTTCAAGTGCATGTCGCCCTCG
>JAATFE010000411.1 GCA_015655365.1 Terriglobales bacterium | reverse complement strand
TTCAACTGGCCTGGAACCAAGGGAAACTCGAAATCGCGCGGCATGACGCCGACGATCTCGTAGGGCTTACGATCCAGCAGAATCTTTCGGCCCAGGATGTGCGCATCGCCGTGGAAGCGGCTGTGCCACATCTGGTAGCTGATGACGGCCACTTGCTGGCTCAATTCGTCTTCCTGCTGCGTGAAGGCGCGGCCCATCACAGGGGAGACGCCGAGCGCCGGAAAGATACTGGCGGTGAGGCGCGCAGCGTTGATCTGTGCGGGGTCGCCAGTTCCGGAGAGTTCATAACTTGCCTGCCCATAGCCGCCCAGATTCGAGAAGCTGCGCGTATCGTGGGCATACGTGCGAACCTCCGGCGCTGTGACTCCGGCGATGCCGCTGCCATCGCTGCCCGCACCTTCCACCACGTCGTCAAGCGTGACCAGCCTGCTTGGCTCGGGAAAGGGCAGAGGGCGCAACAGCACACCCTCCACGATGGAGAAGATGGCGGTGGTAGCGCCGATGCCGAAGGCCAGCGTGAGCACCGCGGTCAGCGTGAACCCCGGCGACTTGCGCAACTGGCGCAGTGCGTAACGCAGGTCTCTCAGCATTTTTACGCCTCCACTTCTTCTTCGAGCTTCTTCAACTCGGACTCGGAAACCACTTTTCCATCGAACAGGTGCACTTCGCGCTGGGCGTGCTTGGCGAAACGCGAATCGTGCGTGACCATGCAGATGGTGGAGCCTTCGCGGTGCAGATCGGAGAGCAGGTGCATCACCGCTTCGCCGTTCTTGGAGTCCAGGTTGCCGGTAGGCTCGTCGGCCAGCAGAATCGATGGCGAACCGGCCAGAGCACGGGCCACGGCCACGCGCTGTTGTTGACCGCCGGAGAGTTGCGCGGGATAGTGCCTCATGCGGTGGGCCATGTTGACCCGCTCCAGGGCATCCTTCACACGCTTCTTGCGCTCCGCCGAAGGCATGCCGGCGCGATAGGTGAGAGGCAGCTCGACATTCTCTTCCACGGTGAGATCGCCAATCAGGTTGAAGCTCTGGAAGATGAAGCCGATTTCCTGGTTGCGGATGCGCGAGCGGTCGCTGAAGCTCAGGTTCTCCACCGGCTGATTGTTGAGCAGATACTTGCCGCCCGTGGGTGTATCGAGCAGACCCAGGATGGAAAGCAGCGTGGATTTGCCGCAGCCCGAGGGGCCGGACATGGCGACATATTCGCCGCGCGAAATGCTCAGGTGAACGCCGGAGAGCGCGTGGGTTTCGACTTCGTCGGTGTAGAAGACCTTGGTCAAGGCCTCGATTTCAATGAGCGTATCGTTGGTTGCCATTCCATCCCCCTCGTGTCAGTTGTCAGTTATCAGCGGTCAGCGGTCAGTGGTCAGTAATCGCCGTCGTTGCTGACAACTGACTACTGATCGCTGACGGCTGTTCCTATTCCAGCCGGATGCGGTCCACGTTGTCCCAGCGCGACATGTCGGAAAGGATCACCGTGTCGCCCTCCTTGAGTCCCTCGATCACCTGAATGCTGTTGACCGAGGCGCGGCCCACCTTGACCGGCACGCGCGTTGCGCCCTTGCCGTCTGCATCCACCTTGAACAAGCTCAGGGTGGAGTTTTCGTTGCCCAGCGCCGGACGGCCTACGTAGAGGACATCGACCATGCGTTCCAGGTCGATCGTCCCGTCGACGCTCAAGTCGGGCCTCGCGCCTTGCGGAAGAGGCCCCGTAAGCTCTACGTCAACGGTGACCGTTCCGTTCTGCACGGCAGGATCGATTCTTTGCACGCGGCCCGGAATCACGCCATTGTGGGTGTCGATGGAGGCGGGCTGACCGATCTGAATATCGCGGGCCTGGGTCTCGGCAATCTTGAGCGAGGCCTTCAACTGGTCGGGCTGGACCACCTTGGCGAGAGTGATGCCGGGGGCCACATGCTCGCCGACCTGGTGAGGCAGGTCCACCAGAACGCCAGCGATGCCGGCGGTCACGTGCAGAGCGCTCAATTGCTGCTGCTTGAGCTGGTAGAGCGCGCGCGCCTGATCCACCATCGTCTGCTGCACGGCCAGTTGCGAGACGATCACCTTCTCGTTCATGGCAATGCGGTCGTCCTCGATCTTGTTGCGGGTGGTCAGCTCGTCGGCTTTGCCCTGCGAGGCTTTGTAGGTGAGGCCGGAGATGACGCCCAGGTTATAGAGCGCCTTGTCGGTCTGCGCCTGAAGTTGCGACTGGCGATAGTCCGAGCCCACGGTAGCGGCGCTGGCCTTCTGGGTCATCAGGTCGTTCTGCAACTTGACCTGGGTGTTGTGGTACTCGCTCTCGGCGGCCTTCAGCGCCAGGCTGGCGTTCATGGCCTCCTGGCTGAGCTCTGGATTGGCCAGATCCATCAACACCGTGTTGGGCTCGACGTGAGCGCCGGGCAACACCAGGATGCGGGTGACGGTGGCCTCGGTTTCAGCGGGAATCAGGCGAAGCTTGTCTTCGCGCGGAACCAGGGTCCCGGTCGAGCCTCGCACCTGGCGGACCATAGGCCCGCGTTTTACTGTGTCCGGCCAGATGGTGGAGCGATCCACCGTGGGCGCCGCCGGCTTGAGCCGGGACACAGCCACCACGGCAACCGCCAACAACACCACCGCAACGCCAGCCCATATTGCGTACTGGCGCATCCTCTTCTGCTTCAAATCAGGGCGCGCAATATCCATCACGCCCTGGATAGTGCACTTGGGGTGCCAAAGACGCCTTCCAGCTTTTACATTGAAAACAAGCAGCTTAGTAAAGGCCCGGTGCGGAGATTGAAATTCTTGGTGACCGATTCCGATGCGTCACTGTTCGAATTCGGACAGTGGAAAACCGAATTCGAGCCTTGGCGCGAGTACGCCAGCTCGTGTATCCGATAGACCAGAAAGTTTCTTTGCAAGGTGAAAGACTCGCCTCATCGCCGACCCCGGGCAGCCCTCGGAACGACTGGGCGCACCGCTCGGCCATCGGGAGTGAAACATGCTTGGAACAGTATTGATCGTGATTCTCATTTTGATCCTCATCGGCGCTTTACCAACATGGCCGCATAGCAGAAGCTGGGGCTACTTCCCAAGCGGTGGATTGGGGCTGATCCTCGTGGTGGTTGTCATCCTCCTGCTTTTGGGCAGGATTTGAACCACGAACGACGCCTTATGTCCGGTAAGCGGCACCTGCTTCTGGCTCGCGTGGGGGCACTTCTTCTCTTCGTGCTGCTCTCGGGGGGAAGTGTGTTCGCCTACTCCGTACTGACCCATGAGGAGATCGTGGATCTCCTCTGGGACTCGGAAATTCGTCCCCTGCTGTTGCAGCGTTATCCGGACCTCACCAAGGACCAACTGAAAGAAGCGCACGCCCACGCCTATGGCGGCTCGGTCATTCAAGACCTGGGCTACTATCCGTTTGGCAGCAAGGAATTCAGCAACCTAGTGCATTACGTGCGCAGCGGCGATTTTGTCGTCGAGTTGCTGCATCAGAGCCAGGATGCCAACGAGTACGCCTTTGCCCTGGGCGCGCTCTCGCACTATGTGGCGGACATCGACGGCCACCCGGCGGTCAACCGGTCGGTCGCCATCGAGTATCCCAAGCTGCGCAAGAGATTTGGCCTGTCCATTCGCTTTGCTCAGGACAAGACCGCGCACCTCAAGACCGAGTTTGGATTCGACACCTTGCAGGTCGCCAAGAACCGCTACGCGTCGGACCAGTACCACGATTTCATCGGGTTCGAGGTCGCTGCGCCGCTGCTGGAGCGGAGTTTTCCTGTAACTTATGGCGTGGAGTTGAAGGACATTCTTCCCCACGAGAGCATGGCGATCGGGACGTACCGTTTTGCCGTCAGCAGCCTGATTCCGAAGATGACGCAGGTGGCACTGAACGGCCGCAAGAAAAACCAGATACGCGAAACGCCAAACTTTGCGCGACGCACGTTTCTCTATCATCTCTCCCGCGCCGACTATGAGCGCAATTGGGGAAAAACCTACGAGAAGCCGGGATTTGGGGTCCGTTTCCTCTCCGCCCTGCTGCGTCTCGTGCCCAAGATCGGTCCCTTCAAGGGATTGGGCTTCAACGATCCGACGCCGGAAACAGAAGATCTCTATATCAAGAGCATCGACGCCACGGTGGATCAATACCGCGTCTATCTTGAGCAGGAGCGCAATGGCACGCTGGCCCTGCCCAACTGCGATCTGGATACCGGCCAAGTGACCAAGGCCGCGGAATACTCGCTCGGCGACGACACGTACGCCGACCTGCTGGCCAAGCTGTCGGCGCGGAAGTTCGATGGAACATCGCCACAACTTCGCGGCAACATTCTCGACTTCTATTCCGATCGGACGCTGCCTATCGCAACCAGGAAAGACCCGGCGCGCTGGCAAGCTGTTTTGAGCGATCTGGCCGAGTTGCAGGCTACAACCCCGGCGCCGGTCACACCCGCGCCCTAATCCTCAACCGTCCTAAAACAAGTCTGCCCCACCCTCGCCGCATTTTTGTTTTTGCGGCCAAAGTGGGGCAGTGCTGTGCAGGATTCAACAATCGATGAAGCGGTACCAGGTCTTTGACCGGATGATTCTGTACCTTGAGTTCGTGCTTTCCCAGGTCCCAAAATCGGGACCTGGGGCACCCAGCGTTGTGCGGTCAGAGACCTAGATCGCCGACTTG
>JAATFE010000389.1 GCA_015655365.1 Terriglobales bacterium | reverse complement strand
TCTGCTTATCTCGGGCGGCGCACGGGCCTTTGAAAGCCGCTTCAGCAGTCCCCTCCACCTGCCCTGGCGCGGGCTTTCGTTCAGCGTCGCCTTCCTGCTGTTTGTGGTTGCGATGCGCGTGTATGTGGGCCGGTTCGAGCAACTGTTCGAGCACCACACCATTTTCGACGGCGTTACTTACACCGGCGCCCATGTGACCCTGGGCGGCATGCTCCTGGTTGCCGCGGCACTGCTGCTGGGAGCGCTAATCGCCCTGGCCGGAGCCGTCTGGTCGCCGCGCGGACGCTGGCTGGCGGCCTCCATCGTTCCCGCAGTGCTCTGCTTTGGCGCGGTAGGCATGGTCGCATGGTACGTGAGCAGCTTTCTGGTCAAGCCGAACGAACTGGTGCGCGAGCAGCCGTATATTGCCCACAATATCGAGATGACGCGGCAGGCTTACGGCCTGGACCACTTTGCCCAAAGCGAGTTCCCTGCCGAGACCACCGTTGAGGCTACCGACGCCGCCGAAAACCAGCCCACGCTGCAGAACATCCGGTTGTGGGATTGGCACGCATTGCAGGACACGCTGCGTCAGATTCAGGAGATTCGCACTTATTACGACTTCCCCGACATCGACATCGATCGCTACCGGATCGACGGCAAACTGCGCCAGGTAATGGTGGCCACGCGGGAACTGGATGTGGATAAGCTGCCCGAGAGCAGCCGTAACTGGATCAACGAGAAGCTGATTTATACCCACGGCTACGGAATCACGATGAACCCCGTGAACGGGTTTACGCCGGAGGGCTTGCCCACGCTGATGTTGAGCAACATGCCGGTGCAGAGCACGGTGCCGGGACTCACGGTGACGCGGCCGGAGATCTACTTTGGCGAGCAGACCAACACCGACGTCTATGTGAAGACCCACCAGCAGGAATTCAACTATCCGCAAGGCGACACCAACAACCTGACTTCGTACCAGGGCAAGGGCGGCATCGAGTTGGGCGGCTTTTTGCGGCGCGTGCTGATTGCATTCGACCGCGGCGACATTGCCAAGCTGCCTTTCAGCGACGACGTGAATGCACAGAGCCGGCTGCTGATGCGGCGCACGGTGCGCGAGCGCCTGGGCACCCTGGCGCCGTTTCTTACCTTCGATCAGGACCCCTACATCGTTGTGGGCGAGGACGGCAGGCTCTCGTGGGTCATGGATGCGTTCACCTCGACCGACAACTACCCTTACGCTACCCATTACACCGTCAACGGTCGCCCGATCAACTACATGCGCAACAGCGTGAAAGCTGTTGTGGACGCTTACGACGGAACCACGACGTTCTATGTCTTCGACAACCAGGACCCGATTCTGGCGGCCTATCGCGGGATCTTCCCGAGCCTGTTCAAGGACGGCGCGACGATGCCCTCCGGCTTGCGCAAGCATGTCCGCTATCCGGAGTTGCTGCTCAAGCTGCAAGCGGAAGCCTACGGCCTGTATCACATGACCAATCCGGCCGTGTTCTATAACCGCGAGGATCTGTGGACGGTGGCCACGGAAACCGGCATGAGCGCCAACGGGGAGCAGGCCGTGCAGCCGATGGAGCCCAACTTTGTGCTGATGAAGTTGCCGGGGGAGACGAACCAGGAATACGTGGAGATTTTGCCCTTTACGCCGGTCAACCGAAACAACCTGATCGGCTGGATTGCCGGACGCAGCGACGGCGCGCACTATGGCACGTCGGTGGTCTACAACTTCCCGAAAACAAGACTGGTGGACGGACCGCAACAGATCGAGTCGCGCATCGACCAGAATCCGCAACTTTCCGGACAACTGACGCTGTGGAATCAGCAAGGCTCGCACGTGAGGCGAGGCAGCTTGCTGGTGATTCCCTGCGGGCGGGCGCTGCTTTACGCGGAGCCGATCTATTTGCAGGCCGAGCGCAGCCCCATGCCGGAGTTGCGGCTGGTGGTGCTGGCCCTGCAAGACCGGCTCGCCTACGGACCCACGTTCGAAGCGGCATTGGCTTCGCTGTTTGGCTCGGGCAACTCGTCGCTGAGTCCCACGGAAGCGCCAGCGCCGCAAACCTCAGCGCAACCGGGTGCTGCGCCGCAGCCCGCGGCCGACTTGAACACACTGATTACCCAGGCCAGCAAGGACTTTGCCGACTACCAGCGGCTGACTTCGGAAGGCAAGCTGGGCGAGGCAGGCCAGCAGCTCGAGGAGCTGAAGCGGGTGCTTGAAAAGCTGAACAATCGTCCCAGATAGGGCCGGGGAACTTGCGTGCCCCACCTTTGCGACAACAAAAACGTCGCAAGGATGGGGCACGGCGAATTCAAGGTCCAAGTGCAACATTTGTAGGACGCAGAAAAAACAGGAGTACCGCAACGGCTGCGGCGGAGTTGTTTGCGTGAAGCATATTGAGGAGTGATTCGCTTCTTGATGTTTCACACTGGCGCTCGCCGCAGTATTATTTTCACCATGCCTACCAAGCTCCGCTGGGGAGTACTCAGCACCGCCAACATCGGTCTCAAGAAAGTGCTCCCTGCCATGGTGCAGGGGCAGTTCACAAGCATTGCGGCCATCGCCTCGCGCAATTTGGCCAAGGCGCAAGAAGCTGCCAGCGTATTGGGCATTCCCACGGCCTACGGCTCCTATGAGGAGTTACTCGCCGACCCCAATATCG
>JAATFE010000087.1 GCA_015655365.1 Terriglobales bacterium | reverse complement strand
TGGTTGAGTTTGAGGCCTTCGCCCGTACGCTCATTGAGACTTTTGCGAACCAACTGCTCGCGATCGACGGCTGTTTGCCAGGCACTGCGGAAACGCAGGACGAGCTTGCCGTCTTCTACCTGCTTCTGGTGGTCCAGATCCTGCAACTGGCGGGCAATCTCAACCACGCGGGGAAAGCTCGGGCCGTGCTCTGCGCTAAGCTGAGCCTGTTCCTGTTCCAACTCGCTGCGGCGGGCGCGAAGCTGCTGTAACAGCGCGGTGGCGAGGGTGCCGGCTTCGATTTGCAGACGGGGATCGGAGGCCAGCACCAGTTCCGGGTCGCCTTGCGACGCGGCATGGTACTCGGCTTCGCGCAGGAGACGATCACTGGCAGCAGAGGCCAACTGTCGGCCCAGTTCGTCGATTTCGAGCAGGGTAGAACTATGCTGAGTCTCGCCCTGAACGCCGCGGCTAAGAGTCTCCGGGGTGCCGAGAATGCCGTACTCACTTTGGAAGGCAGCAAGGCGCTGCTGGTCGCGGTCGACCTGGGCCTTGAGATCGACGAGTTGACTTTGGAGCCAGCCGGAGGCCTGGGTGGTCGCCTTTACCCGGGATTCGCTGTCCTGCTGGCCATAGTCGCGAATGAGAGCGTTGACCACGGCTGCCGAGAGTGCCGCATCCCGGCTGCGAAAGCGAATCTGAATGACCAACGTGCGCGGCAGGGTTTGGACCTGAAGACGCTTCTGAAACCGCTCCAACAGATAGGCCTGAGCGTCCGCTGCCGGTGCTTCGAGACGAAAGTCGGGAAAGCGGCGGGCAAAACTGCCCGTGAAACCAGGGGACTGGTAGAGCTTGAGCCCGGTTATCACCCTCCAAGCCAACTGGTCGCTGCGAAAAACATTGGCCAGCGTCTCCAATTGCGTAGGCGCAGAGAGGATTGACGTGGAGACGATAGATTCGGGTGCGGTAAGGCTGAGCGAGGAAGCCGGCGAAGTGCGCAGAGCGATACGGGCGCTGGCCTCGTACTGGTTGGGAGCGATCAGGCAATAGAGAAGGCACAGGAGCAGAAGCCCGCCTATCATCGACAAGAACAAGCGACGGCGGCGAACCAGGACCTGCCAAAGTTCGCGCAGGGAGGTGGAAGAGCTGTGTCGGCTGACTGCGGCGCTGGGGTGCGCGGCAGGATCACTGTGCGGATCGTGCTGAATAACGGGTTCATCCGGCAAGGGATGGGAACCTCAGTCCCAGGACTCCCCACGCACAGGGCTACGCCTGAAGTTCAGATCGAAAAGAAACTGCGAAGGAAATCCCCGACAGTTTGCCCCATCGGAGGCAATCCGTCAATAGAATCTGGGGCTGAAGAGAACTCATTGTGGAAAAGGCCGGAGCAGCGGCCCCGGCCTTTGACTTATGCCGCGCTGGTCTTGTACCACTCGACGGTGCGGCGCAGGCCCTCGCGGAAGTCAACTTGCGGCTTGTAGCCGAGCAGTTCTCCGGCCAGGCGGATGTCGGCCAGCGAGTCGCGGATATCCCCGGCGCGGGGCGCATCGTAAGCCGGCTTGCCGCGGTAGCCGGTCAAATCGCACAGGATTTCAAAGGTCTGATTGAGCGTGATGCGCGAGTTGGTGGCGATGTTCATCATCTGACCGGAGACCTTTTCCGCGGGAGCGGCGGCGGCCAGCAGGTTGGCGTGAACCACGTTGTCGATATAGGTAAAGTCGCGACTCTGTTCGCCGTCGCCGAAGATGATGGGCTGTTCCCCGGCCAGCATTTTGCGGCAGAACCTGGCCAGGACGCCGGAATAGTGGGAAGTGGGGTCCTGATGGGGACCAAAGACGTTGAAATAGCGCAGGACGACGGTTTCAAGCCCGTAAACACGGGCAAAGGCGCGCATATACTGCTCCCCGGCCAGCTTGGCCACGGCATAGGGAGAGATCGGATTGGGCAACATGCCTTCGTGCTTGGGGAGGGTCGGGGTGTCGCCGTACGCCGAAGAGGAGCCGGCATAAATCACGCGGCGCACCCCGGCGGCACGGGCAGCAACCAGGACATTGAGGGTAGCGGTCACACAATTCTGATTGGTAGCAACTGGATCGGCCACCGAACGAGGAACCGAGGCCAGCGCCGCCTCGTGAAAGACGATTTCTATCCCGGCGCAGGCCTGGGCGCAGGCTGCCGGATCGGTGAGGTCGCCCTCGATGAACTCCATTG
>JAATFE010000382.1 GCA_015655365.1 Terriglobales bacterium | reverse complement strand
GAAAAGCGACTCCTTGCGGTCTTCCTGCTCCCGCATGGCCTGGGCCGCCGTTTCCAGGTCCTCAAACATGCGCTTGCGCGGCGTTGGCGTGTGACTCAGCACCAGGCCGGTGGCTGCGTCGATCTTGAGCATCGACCCGCAATCGGGACAGGCAACTTCAAACGTGGTTTGCTTGTTCTTGGCCATCATCATCGTGAATTGTAAGCGCTTCGCACGATGGTTGCACAGTGGCGCCAACTGCACCGCCCCGGAACCCTGAGCAGCTTACTCGACCACCACGCGCAGGTCGAACTGCGTTTCGCCGGGCGCAGGCTTCTCCCAGGAGCGGACGTAGCGCAGCAGCAGAATCCCATCCCCCTGCTTCCCGGTGTGAAAGCGGAGGAACTGGACGATCGGCTTGCCTGCCGTTGGATCGTGCCGTCCTTCTCCGCCTCGGTCACCACCTTGGTGGCCGCCGCGGAGGCGCGTGGCACGCAGCATACATGAAGATACTCCCGCCCCGCGCATAAAAAAAGGCCCCACTCACCTGAGCAGGGCCTTTCCTTTTGAAGCGGTAACTCGATAAGGCTGGGTTAGTGCTTTTCCGCTGCCGTGGCCATCTTGGCTTCGGCTTCGGCAATGACGCGGAGAGCTTCGTCAAAAGCCTCCGGGCTCTCACCGGCTTCTTTCCACATGTTCAGGCCGCGATCCAGTTGCTGCTCGGCACGGGGAAGATCGATCTCCTCGGGCTTGAGCGCGTCCGAGGCCAGGATGGTTACCCGGTCGGGAAGCACTTCGGCAAAGCCCCAACTGACGTTGTAGTGCTGATCGCCGTCGGGACCGCCGTGCAGGGTGACGTCGCCGGCGCCCAGTTCGGCCATCAGCGGAGCGTGCCCATACAGCACTTCCACGTAGCCGTTCTTCGCAGGCAGCTCGACCGCATCCGCCGCATGATCGAAGAGGGTGCGCTCGGGGGTAACCAGCCGGACCCGCAGTTGATTTGTCTCGTCTGCCATAATGTCCCTTCGGGACAGCTTTCAGTTCCCAGCTAACAGCTAACAGTCACTAGCTCGCGGCCAAAAACTGTTAACTGTTAACTGTCGACTGTCAACTGCTCCTTACACCGACGCTTTCAGCTTCTCGGCGGTTTCCAGCACTTCCTCGATGGCGCCCTTCATGTAGAAGGCCTGCTCGGGGATATCGTCGTACTTGCCGGCGATGATCTCCTTGAAGCTGCGCACGGTGTCGGCAACCTTCACATACGCTCCGGGGATGCCCGTGAACTGCTCGGCCACGTGGAACGGCTGCGAAAGGAACTTCTGCACCTTGCGGGCGCGGGCCACGGTGAGCTTGTCTTCTTCCGACAACTCGTCGATACCCAGAATGGCGATGATGTCTTGAAGATCCTTGTAGCGCTGCAGTATCCGCTTGACGCCCTGGGCCACTTCGTAGTGCTCGTCGCCCACGATGCGGGCGGAGAGAATGCGCGAGGTGGAGGCCAGAGGATCGACGGCCGGATAGATGCCCAACTCGGAAAGCGGGCGGCTCAACACGGTGGTCGCGTCCAGGTGGGCAAAGGTGGTGGCCGGGGCCGGATCGGTTAATCGTCGGCGGGCACATAGACGGCCTGCACCGAAGTGACGGACCCCTTGGCGGTCGAAGTGATGCGCTCCTGCAGTTCGCCCATTTCCGTGGCGAGGTTGGGCTGGTATCCAACGGCGGAGGGCATGCGGCCCAGCAGCGTGGAGACCTCGGAACCGGCCTGCGTGAAGCGGAAAATGTTGTCGATGAACAGCAGCGTGTCGGAACCCTCGACGTCACGGAAGTACTCGGCGACGGTCAGGCCGGTCAGCGCCACGCGCAGACGCGCTCCGGGCGGCTCGGTCATCTGACCGTAGACCAGGGCGCACTTCGACTCCTCGAACTTGCCCGGTTTAATGACGCCGGACTCGGTCATCTCCAGCCACAGATCGTTGCCCTCGCGGGTACGCTCGCCCACGCCGGCAAACACCGAGTAGCCGCCGTGGTTTTTGGCCACGTTGTTGATGAGCTCCATGATGACGACCGTCTTGCCCACGCCGGCGCCGCCGAACAGGCCGATCTTGCCGCCCTTCAAAAAGGGCTGGATCAGATCGATGACCTTGATGCCGGTCTCGAACATCTCCTCGTGGGTGGTCTGCTCGTCGAACAGGGGAGCGGGACGGTGAATAGGCATGCGGCTGTGCTCGCCGATCGGGCCCAGGTTGTCCACAGGCTCGCCGACCACGTTGATCACGCGGCCCAGCGTTTCCTTACCCACCGGAACGCGGATGGGACCGCCGAGGTCGATGGCGTTCATGCCGCGCACCATGCCGTCGGTAGCCTGCATGGCCACGGTACGCACGCGACCTTCGCCGAGGTGCTGCTGCACTTCGACGATCACGCTGATGGGCGTGGGCACGTCGAAGCCCTCGCTGGTGACGCGCAGCGCCTGATAGATGGGCGGCATCGTCGCTTCTTCAAACTGCACGTCTACCGCGGGACCGGAGACCTGAATAACCTTGCCGATGTTGTCTGCCATATCTGCCTTCCGAAGTGCTTAGACAGCGGCCGCGCCGCTGACGATTTCGATAATTTCCTTGGTGATTGCCGCCTGCCGCACGCGATTCATCTCGAGTGTGTAGGCGTCGATCATGTCCGAGGCGTTGTTGCTCGCCGAATCCATGGCTGTCATTCGGGCCGCATGTTCCGCGGCGACCGACTCCGTCATGGCGTGATACAGCATGGAGGAAACGTACTGCGGGAGCAACCCGTTGAAAAGTTCTTCCGCCGGCTGTTCGTAGATGTAATCCACTTGCGAAGTGCCGAACTTGCGAGCTTCGTCGTCCGCCGCGGCGGTATCGACCGGCTCCAGTTCGATGCCTGCGCTCAGAGCGGCTTCGGCGGCGCGTTCGCGCTGTTCCGAAGAGGGCTCCACAGCGCCGGTAATCTGCGGAATGCCGATCTTCATCAGCGGCAACAACCGCTCGACGACGAGGCGCTGCGAGATCACCGATTTAAATTCGTTGTAGACGATGTAAGCAGCATCGATCTCCTCGTGAACGTAGCGGGAGATGATGCTCTCGGCCAGCTTCTGCACGCGGGCGGTCTCGAGCTTGATCAACATGCCGGGATGATCGCCGGTCACTTCGACAGACTCCCCGCGCTCGCGCACCTGGCTGGTGTGGCCGCTCTCGTCCGTCTGCTCCTTATAGGAAGCAACCGGATAGTGACGGCGCATCTGGTCGCGTCCCTTGCGGCCCACGGCTTCAATGTCGATCTGCTTGTCGGGGTTGCCGGAGATAAACTGGAAAGCCGTTTTCAAAACGTTGGTATTGAAGGCGCCGGCAAAACCCTTGTCGCCGCTGACCACGATCAGCAGAACCCGCTTCTCTTCGCGCGTGGCAAACAGGGGATGGCGCAGGCTGCCCGTCACCGGGTCGAAGATCTCGATGCGGCGGGTGAGCGATTCCAGTACGCTGGTGATCATTTTGGCGTAGGGCCGGGCCGCCAGAGCCCGCTCCTGCGCACGGCGCAGCTTGGCCGCCGAGACCATTTTCATGGCCTTGGTGATCTGCCGCGTGTTTTTCACGCTGCGAATGCGCCGCCGTAGATCGAGTACGTTTGCCATAATTCTTCCAGTTGTCAGAGATCAGAGAGCAGAGATCAGATGCCGGGATGCCGCTGCAATTGGCTATTCTGATCTTTGTTCTCCGACCCCTCGTTTTCTAGCGTTCAATCTGCAGGTGGGCTTTGTTGATCCCTGACCCCTGATCTCTGATCCCTGCTTTTACGCCTTTGCCGCGGTCAGTTCCGCCACGAAGTTGGCCGTGTACTCCTTGAGCGCCGCGTGCAGCCGGCTGCGCAAGTCGTCGTCGAGGGCCTTCTTCTTGGTTAAGTCGTCGATCAGCGCCGTCTGCGCGTTGTCGAAATACGGATAGAGGCCGTTCTCGTAGGCGCGAATATCGGTGACCTGAATATCGTCCAGATAGCCCTGCGTGCCGGCGAACAGAACCACCACCTGCTGCTGCCAGGTAAGCGGATGGAACTGCGGCTGCTTGAGCAATTCCGTCAAGCGGCTGCCGCGGTTGAGCTGCTTCTGGGTGAGCGGATCGAGATCGGAACCGAACTGCGCAAACGCCGCCAGTTCGCGATACTGGGCCAGATCGAGCTTGAGGGTGGAACCCACCTGCTTGACGGCCTTGATGGCGGCCGAGAAGCCCACACGGGAGACCGAGAGGCCGACGTTCACAGCCGGACGAACGCCGGAGTTGAACAGATCGGTTTCCAAGAAGATCTGGCCGTCGGTGATGGAAATGACGTTGGTCGGAATGTAAGCCGAGACGTCACCCGCCTGGGTCTCGATGACCGGCAGCGCGGTGAGCGATCCGCCGCCCTTCTCTTTGCTCATCTTGGACGAGCGCTCGAGGAGGCGCGAGTGGAGATAGAAGACGTCGCCGGGATACGCTTCGCGGCCGGGGGGACGACGCAGGAGCAACGAAATTTCGCGGTACGCCATGGCGTGCTTGGAAAGATCGTCGTACATGACCAGCGCATGGCGGCCCGAATCGCGGAAGAACTCGCCCAGGGCGGTGGCCGCATACGGGGCAATATAGAGCATCGGAGCGGGCTCGGAGGCCGAGGCGGCGACGATGATGGTGTGGCCCATGGCGCCGGCTTCGGTCAGGGTCTGCACAACCTGGGCAATCGACGAGCGCTTCTGGCCGATGGCGCAATAGATGCAGATCAGGTCGTTCTTGGCGTTGTTGATGATCGTGTCGAGCAGCACGGCGGTTTTGCCGGTCTGACGGTCGCCGATGATCAGCTCGCGCTGTCCGCGGCCGATGGGGATCATGGAGTCGATGGCCTTGAGGCCGGTCGCCATGGGCTCGCGCACAGGCTGGCGGTCGATGATGCCAGGCGCCAGGCGCTCGATCGGCAGAAACTCCGTGGTCGCGATGGGGCCCTTGTCGTCAATGGGCTGACCCAGCGCGTTGACCACGCGGCCAATCATCGCCTCGCCTACCGGAATGCTCAAAATCTTGCCGGTACGCTTGACTTCGTTGCCTTCGCGAAGCTCGGTATAGTCGCCCAAAACCACGGCGCCCACCTGATCTTCTTCCAGGCTCAGAGCCAGTCCGGCAATGCCGTGCGGGAAGCTGAGCAACTCGCCGGCCATCACCTTGTCGAGTCCGTGGAGGCGGGCAATGCCGTCGCCCAGGGATGTGATGGTCCCGACTTCGTCGACCTGGACCTTCGAGTCGTAGTTCGCGATCTGCTCGCGAAGGAGTTGCGTAATCTCGTCTGCCTTGATCTGCGCCATCTCTGTCCTTTGCAGCGGTCAGCTAACAGCTGACAGCTAACAGTTTTCTGTCTACCGCGATCGGCAGGCCATTCCAAGAGGCTGCCCCCGATCGCCAATCTAACAAACCCGATACAAAATCTTTCAAACCCGCCGGCGGTTCACTGTTAGCTGTCAACTGCCGGCTGTTAGCTGCTTTTTAGCTGTTAGCTGTCAGTTGTGCCTTCAACCGGGCCAACCGGCCGCGGACCGAACCGTCGTAAACCGTGGAGCCGACGCGGACAACAGCGCCGCCCAAAATCGATGCGTCCAACTTGAATGTCGCCTGGATGCGGGAACCGGCCAATTCGCCGACGCCGGCAATCAGCGCGCTCTGTTCCTTCTCGTCCAACGCGCGGGCGGTCACAATCTCCGCCTGGCGGATGCCCTGCCGCGTCTGCAACTCCGTGCGGTAGGCATCGGCCACATCGTGCACATTGCCGATGCGATCGTTGTCGATGAGAACCGCCAGCAGGTTGCGCAACTCCTTCAGGAGTCCCAACTGGGCATTCATCTTGTCCAAAACAGCCACTTTCTGAAGAGCGGGAATGGCGGGGTTGCAGAAGAAGCTCTGCAACTCGGCGCTGCCGTCCCAGGTGGCTAGAAAATCGGTGAACTGCTGGTCGATGGCGGCCGTGTCGAGTTTGGCCTCGGTAACCACATCGAGAAAAGCGCTGGCGTAACGGGCAACGAAGGCAGCCATCTAGTTTTTCCCTTCCCTGGCCACATCGCCCACGAACTCGGCGATCAGGGCGCGGTCTGTCTCGGCGGAGAGATTCAACTGCCTGGTGGCCTGCTCGATGGCCAGATCGGTGGCAAAGTTGCGCAATCCGCGCCGTGCCTGGGCCGCGGCCACATCGATTTCCTGCTCGGCGTGAGCCACGATGCGGACGCTCTCTTCTGCGATGGTGGCCTTGATGCGGGCTTCGTCCTGCACGCTTTCCTGCTCAACCTCGGAGCGGAACTTGGCAATCTCCGCATCCAGGTTGGAGAGCTTGGCCTCGACCGCGTTCAGGCGGGCGTTGGCATCTTCCGTAACCTTGCGGGCCGACTCGATATTCTGGGTCAACGTCTGGCTGCGCTTGCGGATGACCTTGGGGATGAAGCGCACCAGGGGAATGCCGATGGCCAGCGCAAGGATCAGGAAGTTGATGATCTCGAAGGTCCGGGCCATGGTCTCAACCGGCAGGTTAAGCGCCTTGGCGGCCGCCGTGACCAGCGCGGTATGGCGGAACTTGTCGTTCTCGTCGCCTTCGGACTTGGGAGCCTGTTCGGTTTTGGCTGCTGCGGGCTGCGCAGTAGCTGGGGTCGCCGCGGCGGGTTCGGACTGGGCTGCGGGGGCGGCTTGCTGGGCTGCGATCCGGGCGGGAGCAATCACCACCCCGGCGGCCAGCGCCGCGAGAAACACAAACCAAAGAGCTTTCGTGGAAAAAGCTGAATGCGAAGTCAAATGTTTCAACGGGAACCCCCGGCGGCCAGCGGCAATACCGCGAGAACCACCTGATTGGCCAATTCCCCGGCGGAGGCATGAATGGCCTGCTTGGCGAGGGCTGCCTCGGCGTCCAGCTCGACCCTGGCCTGGCTCACCTTGAGCGCGGCCACCTTGCGGGCGGCGTCGAGAGCGGCATCGCGCTCGGCGGTCCACTGCTTCACGCGCTGTTCGCGAATCTTGTAGACCTCGGAGCGCGCCTGACGGAGCTTGGAAGCGTATTCAGCCGCCCTGGCTTCAGCCTGGGCAATGGCCTTCTGCGCATCCTCGATGGCACCTTCGGTGCGGGCGCGACGCTGTTTCAGCGTGGCCGACAGAGGACCCTGAATCAGAAATTGATAGGCCAACACCAGCACGATAAACAGGATGACCGTGGGTACGGCGCCAAGAAAAAGTGTTTCGACTTGTTGAAGTATTTCCTGCATGCTGATACCGGTTCGTCCAGGTCAGTCTTGTTCGTTATTTCTCATGTGGAACATCTTTTTTGTAGCAGGGGCAGCCCCTCAAGTCAACGAATTCGGGACCGATGGGACGGGGTGCTGTGACTGCGATCACGAATTGGAAATTCGCTACAAAAAAGGTCTTGATTTAGACGGGAACAAGCCTAAACTAACAGTACCACCTAGACCCGGTCCAGGGTCCAGCGGGCGCCGACTTCGGGAAGTCCTTCCACTCCTGAAGCCGGTGGCCCGCTTCTTACTTTTCAAGACTTTTTATTTTTGCGCCGCTTGTGCGCCATCGCTTCGGGTACCCCATCCTTGGCGCGTTTTTGCATTTGCGCCAAGGGTGGGAGAACACGACACCCATTAAGAGTTCCCTAAGTTCCGCCAGCGACGTTATAGCGAAACCAGAGTTGGTGTATCCCGAAAGCACTACACCAGAGTCGACGCGACCATCAGGGAGCGGCGACCTTGCACGAAACTCGCCGGGCCACAGGGACTCTAGTTCGCTCTAGTTCTGCGCCTTGGTAATGAAGCCCGCCAGATCGTCCTTCAACTGATGCAGCGCATCCACGTTCAGGTAGATCATGTGGCCCGAGGGGTAGTAGCCAAACTGCACGTTGCCGCGCAGGGTGGGGTCCAGATCCATGTGCGACAGGTCGTATTCGGTCGCGAAGAACGGCGTCGCCAGATCGAAGTAGCCGTTGGCCGAAAACACCTTCAGCTTGGGGTTCTTGCGGATGGCGCTGGCCAGGTCCGCCGCCACATACGGCAGCGCCTGATCCCCGCCTTCCCCGCCGAAACCGCTGGTGGGCTTGTGCTTCCACTCCCAGGTGCGGTAGCTGCCGGAACTGGGCCGGTAGGTGTCGGTGGTGTCGTACTTCAGTTCCCGGCTCACGTAGTCGTGGAAGGCGGCCACAAAGGCTCCGCTGATCCCCGTATCCGAGGCGTCGTAGCTGGGGGCTTCGCCCACCGCGTCCTGGTCCACGCCTTCAAAGCGCATGTCGTAGCGGCCCAGGGTACGGTGATCCTCGCGGAGCACTTCCTTGCGAAAGCGCGTCGGCGAGATGCGCAGGTTGGCTTCCTTCACGTACTCGACGCTAAGGCCCGTCATCCGGCTCACTTCTTTGGCAACGGAGTCCAGTTGGGCTGCGGGCAGGTTATGACCGGCAAACAGCGCCTGCGCATAGGGTCCCGAGGCAAACGCGCGCGCCTGCTCCACCCAAGTTGCCAGATCGGCCGGCTTGTTGGGAATCTTGTTGAAGTACCACGCCGCCGCCGCGTAGCTGGGCAGGTTGGAGACGTAGAGGCTGTCGTAGCCGCCGGCGCGGATGCTGTAATTCAAGATCGAAGAAACCAGCACGACGCCGTTCAACTGCACGCCGTCGTTGCCCAGCATGTCGGCCAAAGCCGCGGAACGCGTGGTGCCATAGGACTCGCCGATCAGGAACTTGGGCGAGTTCCAGCGCTGGTTCACGCTGAGATAGCGGATGATGAAGCGGTCGAAGGCGCGCAGGTCCTCGTCTACGCCGTTGAAGTCCTTCACAGTTCCCTTGCCCACGGCGCGCGAG
This sequence comes from Terriglobales bacterium, assembly GCA_015655365.1. GTDB lineage: Bacteria > Acidobacteriota > Terriglobia > Terriglobales > Acidobacteriaceae > Telmatobacter. Next base: position 323 of record JAATFE010000382.1, on the reverse strand, counting down.
TAGCCGGTCAGCGGCGCGTCGATAAAGACCAGGTCGCTCTTGTCGAGCAGCGAATAGTCGTTGGGAACCAGCTTGAAGGGCGGCCCGGCGGTCGGATTGGGGCTGTCGGTCACGATCCGCACGGGCGAGAACGAGCCCATGTGCAGCCACAGCGAGGCCGAGCCAGGCCCGCCGTTATAAAGAAAGCTCACCGGCCGCGACTTGGCTTCGGCGCCGTCCAGCGAATAGGCCACGTAGAAGATGCTGCCATAAGGCTTGTCTTCTTCGTCACGAATCAGCAGGGTGCCGGCCGTGGCGGTGTACTTCAGCGTCTTGCCGCCCAG